>JADGOA010000010.1 GCA_017883215.1 Thermoanaerobaculia bacterium
CGGACACGAATGTCCGTCGGCAGCGGACAAGAATGTCCGCTCATCTGCATCGGGATCGTCATCGCCTTCGTTCCAGTGCAGCGTAGTCCGACCTTCGGCGGCCGGCTCGCGAATACGGCGGCGGCGCTCGCCGCGCAGATGCACGAGAGCGACTACCGCGGCTTCTGGGTACCGTTGTTCATCGTTTCCCTCACTTCAGGTAGCGGGCCAGGAAATCCCAGATCTCGCGCCGCGACTCTTTGGCCAGTTTCGAGTCGATGCGATTGAATCGATGCCCGCCCGGCGCGTTCTGATAGATCTTGTACTCGAACTTTTTCCCGGCAGCCTTCAGCGCCTCGATCAGGTGCTCGACTTCCATCACGTTCACGTCCTCGTCGTTCGTGTTCGTGTGGACGAGCAGCGGCGTCTTCATCGACGAGACGCGGTTCACGGGCGAGCGTTTGCGGTACTCGGCGGGGTCGTCGACCGCTTCCTTGCCGATGAACTCCTTGAACGTGTCGCGGTAGCCCTGCGACTTGTACCCCATCCGCTGCACGAGGTCGCTCACCGGAACCCCGGCGTATGCCACCTGGTAGGCGTCGGGCCAGGTGGCGATGTTCAGCAACGTCTGATATCCGCCGTGACTCCATCCGATGATGCCGATGCGATTACCGTCGACCTGGGAGAGGTTCTCCACCGCCCAATCTCGAGCGGCCTTCACATCGTCGACCTCGGCGCCGCCGTAATCGATCTGGGAGTAGAGATCCTCGCCGTAGCCGGTGCTGCCGCGGTACTCCGGCGCAACGACGACGTACCCCTCGCTCATCAGCTCCCGGACGATGTGCGCGTACGAGGAAGCGAAATCGCCGTGCACGCCGCCATGGACGAAGACGACCAGCGGCGCCTTCCCCCGCAGCGACTTCGGCGTGAAGACGTAGGCCGGAATGATCATCGGGTTGCCGGCGCCCTGACCGGTCGGGTTCTTGTTCCGTTGCGGTTTACTCGTAATCTCGACCTTGTCGATGGCGGCCACGTCCCCGACCTTGAAGTACCAGAGGACGTCGTCGGTCTTCTTCAGCGCTTGCTCGAAGCTCCGGTCCGTGGATGTATCGTGTGCGGCCAGAGCCTTCGCCGAAGCGGGAGGGGCGGCGGTCTGTGCGAGCGCCGAAATGCCGAAGAGCAGAAGCAGTGAGATGGCGGAAGCAACGAGCGTACGCATGAGCCGAATTCTATCGGCGATCTGGCGAACATCGACTACTCGTTTCCCGATAAAGCGCTGCTACGGGAACAGCTTTGCCAGCCGCGCCTTCGCCGCTTCTTCTCCCTCGGGGAAGAAGACCACCTTCAGCGCTTCGTGGCGATCGAAACGCCCCATCCCCTCGTGGAAGTCGTCGAGCGACTCGAACGTCGCCTGCACGACCCACTCGACGTCCAGCCCCGAGCGGAGCAGCGCCAGCATGCGCTGCCAGGTCGAGTACATGCGCCGCCCGATGATGCCCTGCATGGTGACGCCCTTGAAGATCACGTTCTTCGTGTAGTCGGTGATCGTCACGTCGTGGCCAGTGGGGAGGCCGAGCAGCGAGAGCATGCCGCCCATCCTCACCACTTCGAGCGCGAAGTTGATGGCCGCCGACGAGCCGGACATCTCCAGAACGATGTCGACGCCGACGCCGTCGGTGAGTGCGTCGATGGCCTTCTTCACGTCTGCCGGATCGGTCGTGCGGACGTTGAACGCGTGCAGATTCGAGAAGTCTCGCGATGCCGCCCAGCGCCGCGCGGTCTCCAGGGCATGGTCGCTCACGTCGGTGACGATGACGAGCGACGCCCCACTGTGCTCGGCGATGGCCGCGGCCATCGCGCCGATCGGACCGAAGCCGGTGATGGCCACGGACTTTCCGGCGAGATCGGCGACCTGGGTGGTGTGAACGGCGTTGCCGAGGGCGTCGAGAAACGCGCCCACGCGGAGTGGAACGAAGCTTCCGAGCTTGATGACGTTCGAGGCCGGTACTTTCACGAATTCGGCGAAGGCGCCGTCCTCGTGCAGACCGTAGATCTTCGTTCGCACGCAGATGTGACCGTTGCCGGACCGGCACTGCTCACACTCGCCGCAGACCACGTGCATCTCGGCCGACACGTAGTCGCCTACTTTGAATCCATCACGGTGCGCTCGCTCGCCGATCTCTTCGATGAATCCGCAGAATTCGTGACCGTAGATCCGCGGCGGCTGAACCTTTTCGTGGATGGAGGGATCCCAGTGGTAGATGTGCTTGTCGGTCCCGCACACTGCTGCCGCGGCGACGCGGATCAGCATCTCGTCGGGGGAGGGCACGGGACGCGGACAGTCGCGGACCTCAGTGCCTTCAGGTCCGTCTTTCGGGGCGGTTTTGACGACGGCGCGCATGGCTCGCCTTTCTGAATTAGCGTTCAGTCTCAGCCGGCTCAACCAGATTCGGGGCTCAATCTGAGAGCTGCGAACGAGGACTCATTCGAAGCGCGGCGGATGCTATCACAGCGATTGCGGCGGAGCATGCTGCCGCAAGTAGCGTCGAAGGTAGCGGAAGGCACTGTCGATCAGGGCGTCGACGGAGGACTGCTCGCGGTCGATGATCTCCGGACGCGTGACAGGCAAGGCGGCGATGAACTCGTTGACCGCGCGCACGATCGAGTCGGAATCGCGTACGAACACGCAAAAGACGGACCGTGTTATTTTCACACGACATGAAGTCCGTGGAAAGCCGCACTCGGGTCCGCTACAAAGAAACAGACCAGATGGGCATAGCCCACCACTCGAATTACATCGTCTGGTTCGAGATCGGCCGCACCGACCTTTGCCGCGAGACGGGATTCTCATACCGCGACATCGAGGAGCGCGGCTCGCTTCTGGTCGTCGTCGAAATCGGCTGCCGTTACAAGACACCGTTCCGCTACGACGACGAGGTGATCATCCGGACGAGCATTGCCTCGGTGGCAAGCCGTTCCATGACATTCGCTTACGAGCTGCTCGACACCGCGGGCGAGGTGCACGCGAGCGGCTTCAGCAAGCACCTGTGGCTCGATCGCCGAACGCGCCGCCCAGTGACCGCGGATCCTGACGTGATGCGCGGGTTCGCTGCGTTTCTGCCGGCGTGAAAGAGCATTTGTGCGAGTTACTCAGTTGCTCGGTTACGCCGGCCCAACTGAGTAACTGAGTAACTGAGCAACTGAGCAACTCCTCACAGGTGTGCGAACCGTCCTTTCGCGTACTGCTCCGGATTTTCCGCGAACAGCCGTCGATTCGCCTCGGACGTGAAGTAGTAGATGCGACCTTGGTAGGCAAACGTCGGCGTGGTGCTGCGGATCGAGAGCTTGCTGCCGTCGACCGGATCGAGGGCGATGGCCGGTGCGAAGGGGAGCGCGGCGCGAAGCTTCTCGTCGGCCGGGGTGAGGACCACCGGGTTCGCAGTGGTCGTGAGATTCACCGGATTCGGTGCCGGCGCTTCGTCGGCGAGGGTGGCCGGCGGTTGGACAGCCGCGGCCGGAGTGGGGGTGTTCTCGATCGTCCGAACGTCGCTCATGCCGGCAGCGGCATGCGGCCGAGCCGGGGCGGACTGCCGGCACGCGGCAAGGATCAACAGAAAAATCGCGAGGCGCCTCATCCGTTCTGGCCAGGGTGCGAACACCGCGCCACCCGAGAGCGTGTAGCGGGTAGCGTGTAGGGTACAACGGCAGGCGTCGCGCGCACCTACACGCTACGACCTGCACGCCGGCTGGGAGGGGGATGGTGCGAAAGGGGGGACTCGAACCCCCACGGTGTTACCCACTGGCTCCTGAAACCAGCGCGTCTACCAGTTCCGCCACTTTCGCAGAGTGGAAAAAGGGGAGGGCGATTATAGCCCGGAAGCGCTCTTAGGAATGTCGATCGCCTGTTCGAAATTCCAGAGAGCAGATGCTTCCAACCGAAGATCGAACCGATTATCCTGAATCGGCGCAACGCCGCCGAGATCTTCCCATGTCCGTTCCCCCAGCGATGCCGCACCCGAGCTGCTCGTCAAGAGGCCCCACACGAAAAACGACCAGCGTAATGAGTTCTCGTCGGAGATTCTGAATCTCCCGAACTCGCTCACCCTCTTCCGCATCTTTCTCGTCCCCTTTCTGGTCGTCGTTCTCCTGACGAAGTTCTACGGGCGCGAGTATGCAGGGCTGGCGATATTCCTCGTGGCGGCGATCACCGATTTCTTCGACGGCTACATCGCCCGCAAACGAAACCAGATCACGCGGCTGGGCGCGCTGCTCGACCCGATCGCCGACAAGTTGCTCATGTCGGCAGCGTTCATCTCGCTCGTCGAGCTGGGGCTGGCCAAGGCCTGGATGGTGGTCATCATCATCGGCCGGGAGTTCGCCGTCTCGGGTTTGCGCTCCATTGCCGCGCAGCAGGGCGTCACCATTTCCGCCTCGCCGCTCGGCAAGGGAAAGATGGTCTCGCAAGTGGTCGCCATCTCGGTGCTGATCCTCGGTTACGAGCTCGGCGAGTTCCGCTTCATCGGTGAGGTTGCGCTCTGGGTGGTGATGATCTTCGCCCTCGCCAGCGGCGTCGACTACTTCACCAAGTTCACCCGCGCCATCGTGCTCCCGCGCAAGGAGTAGCGAAGGGCGGAGTGCGGACGTCCTCGTCCGCAACCGCCGGACGTCCCCGTCCGGCGGTATGGGAATCGCCCGCAAGACTGAAGCGGTGGCTCGAGGCTCGTGACGAGCGCGCCCTTTCGACGATCGGACGAGGACGTCCGATCGAGGCGGACGAGGACGTCCGCGCTCCTACAGCAGCAGCTTGTAGACGTCGTTCTTCCGCAGGCCGAAGGTCTCGGCGATCACTTTCACGGCGTCGTTGCGACGCATGCCGGCCGAGCGGAGGCGCTCGAATTCTTCGCGGACGCGATCGGGCGCGACTTCCTCCACGTGCGGCGCGGCGGCCGCGAAGACCACCGTGATCTCCCCGCGAATGGAGTCCCGCTCGCGCAGCGTTTCCAGAACGCCGCTGATCGTGCCGCTGACGAACTCCTCGTGCATCTTGGTCATCTCCCGGGCCACAGTCACTTCGATGTCGCCGAGGATCGAGAGCGCATCGGCGAGTGATTCGAGAATGCGCTCCGGGGATTCGTACACGATCGCGCTGTGTCGCGTTTCAGCGATGGTGCGGTAGAAGTCGCGGCGCTCGCCCTCGCGATGCGGCGTGAATCCGAAGAACGTGAACGGGAGCGGGGCGATGCCGCTGGCCACGAGCGCAAGCACCGCCGCGAAAGGACCGGGAACCGGTTCGACGGTGAGTCCGCGCTCGCGGGCCAGGCGCACGATGCGGTAGCCGGGGTCCGACAGCAGAGGCATCCCGGCGTCGCTGACGATGGCGATCGTGTCGCCGGCTGCAATGCGCTCGACGAAACGTTCGCTCCTGGCGTCTTCGGTGTGCTCGTCGAGACGTTCCGTGGGGACGTTGATCTGGAAATGTGTCAACAGCTTTCGCGTGTGCCTCGTGTCCTCGCAGAGGATCAGCGCCGCGGAGCGCAGAGCCTCCACCGCGCGGGCCGACATGTCGGCGAGATTGCCGATGGGCGTGCCCACCACGAGCAGCCGGCCGGCCATCAGCGGCTCCGCGCCTCGAAGCTGCGCCAAAGGAGGATCGCCGCCGCGGTGGCGACGTTGAGCGACTCCACGCGCGACGACATCGGCACGGCGATCGACGTCGCCGACTGTGCGATCTCCTTCGACACGCCCGATCCTTCGCTGCCGAAGACGATAATGGCGTTCTTCGAAGGAACGGCGGCGGCGTTGGCCGTCTGTTGCGCGGCGAACAGCGGAATGCGTGCGGCGATCAGATCGTGTGCCGTGACGTTGACGACCGGCACGGTCAGGATCGCCGCGGCGGAAGCCCGGATCGCCTTTGGTCCGAAGGCATCGGCGCAGCCGGGGAGGAGTGCCACACCGGCGGCGTCGAACGCTGCGGCGAGACGGACGATGGAGCCGACGTTCCCCGGATCCTGGACGCCATCGAGCGCGACGACGATGCTCTCCCGTTGCCTGAGGATCATATCGAGCGTGAACTGCGGCCGCTCGAAGAGCGCCATCACGCCCTGCGTCGCCCGGGTCTCGGCGACGGCGTCGAAGAGCTCCGCGCTCAGACTCAGATGGGCGGTTCCCGACACATTTTCCGGCGGATGCTCTGCTTCGCCGCCCCGTTCGATCACTGCAATTGCGCGCCATCCGCCGCCGATCGCATCGGCCACCTGCTTCGGGCCTTCGATGACGATCTCGCCGGCGTGGTCGTGCACTGCGTCGCGGAGTCGTTTGAACCACGGGTTCTGACGAGAGGAGATCGTTTTCATTACAATGCCGGGCTTTGCGAGGCGATGATACTTAAAAGCTCTGCGCTGTCGGCACTTTGGACCTTTCCGTCCATCCTCATCTCCGCGTTCGTGATCGCGTGGGGTGCGGAGGCCGCGCAGTTCCTGGTCTCTCAGGGGCTGGCGCTGGCCATTCTGGCGTGGCTGCAGACGATGCCGGAGTTCGCCGTCGAAGCGGTTATCGCATGGTCGGCAGGGAAGGACATCAGCAAGACCCACCTGGTCATCGCCAACTTCACCGGGAGTCTTCGTCTGCTGGTCGGCCTCGGCTGGCCGCTGGTCTACTTCGTGGCCGCCGCCTTTCGCAAGAAGTTGCTCGCCGTCGAGCTCGATCGCGAGCACTCCGTGGAAGTGTTCGGCCTTCTGCTGCCGCTCGTCTACTTCACCTTCATCTGGTGGAAGGGGACGCTCACGATCTGGGACTCGCTGCCTCTGTCAGCCTGCTACCTGGCCTACCTCTTCGTTCTCTGGAAGATTCCGCCGATCGAGGAGAGCGAGGAGTCGCTCGAAGACATCGGTATCATTCCGCGACGGGTGCTGATGCTGCCGCCGGGATCGCGCGGTGGCGCCATCTGCGTGCTTTTTCTCGCTGGCGGAGCGCTGCTGTACTTCGCCGCCCATCCGTTTCTCGAGTCGATGCTTGCCATGGCCGCATCGCTGGGCGTGTCGACCTTCGTCTTCGTGCAGTGGGTGGCGCCGTTTCTCTCGGAGTTCCCGGAAAAGCTGAGCGCGTTTTACTGGGCGCGCAAGGTGAGCACGGCCAATGTGGCGCTGATGAACATGGTGTCGTCGAACATCAACCAGTGGAGCATCCTCACGGCGATGATCCCCATCATTTTCGTGATCAGCTCGGGAGGGATGCGTCCGATCGTCTTCGACGAGTTCCAACGGAACGAGATCATCCTCACCATCCTGCAGAGTTTTCTCGGATTTCTTCTTCTGCTGAACCTGGAGCTGCGCTTCCACGAAGCCCTGATCCTCTTCGTCTTCTGGCTGGTGCAGTTCGTCGTCCCTTCATGGCGCGAGGAGATGATCTTCGTCTACCTGGCGTGGTGTGTGTTCGAGCTCGCCCGGCTGGTGGTGCATCGGGAGATGCCGCCGGCCTGGACAGCACTGCGCGAAACGCTCGCGCGGCGCTTTGCTTGATGATATGAAGATGCGACGCGCCTGATGCTCTCAGCGGGCCGCGCCTTATCAGTACACACGGCGGCCGCCCGGCTTCCCCGCAGCGGCCAGAATCCCATCCCGGAGATCAAGTTGACGACGCCCACACGCAAGCCGATCCGTCTCGCACGCCGCATTCGTGAGATTCAGATCTCGCCCACCCTGGCGGTGATGAATCGCGCCCAGAAGCTCGCGGCGAAGGGGATCGACGTGGTCGACTTCGGCCCGGGCGAGCCTGATTTCCGCACTCCGCGATCGATTTCCGAGGCCGGCAAGCGCGCCATCGACGAGGGGAATACGAAGTACACCAACGTCCTCGGAACCACTGCGCTGCGATCTGCCATCGCCGATCGATACAAGAGCCGCTATGGCGCGCACGTGGCGATGGAAAACGTGATCGCCGGCAGCGGCGGAAAACAGGAGCTCTTCAACCTCATGCTCGCCCTCGTCTCCGACGGCGAGGAGGTCATCATCCCTGCGCCGTACTGGGTCAGCTTTCCGGATCAAGTGGCCTTCGCCGGCGGAATTCCCGTGTTCGCGAAGACAGAGGCCGCCGAGGGGTTCAGGCCGCGGCTCGACCAGATCGAAGCTGTGGCGACCGATCGCACGCGCGGTGTGATTCTGAACTCGCCCTCGAATCCCACCGGGGCGGTGATCGAAGAAGACGAGCTGCGCCGCATCGTCGAATGGTGCGCAGCGCGCGAGGCGTTCCTCGTTTTCGACGAGACATACGAGTTCTTCGTCTACGACGGGCATCACCACGCCTCCGCGATGCAGTGGTTCAACGACCATCCGGAGACGGTCGTGGCCGTGAACTCGATGTCCAAGACCTTTGCCATGACGGGATGGCGGCTCGGCTATGCCGTCGGGCACCGCGACATCATCTCCGCCATCGGGAAGATCCAGAGCCACTCCACATCGAATCCGAGCTCGATCTCCCAGGCGGCAGCCGTCGAGGCCTTCCACGGCCATGACGATGACGTGCACCGCATGTACGAGGCGTATTGCGAGCGTCGCGAGTGGCTCGTGCCGGCGATCAACGCCATCCCCGGAATCAGCTGTTCTGCGCCCGACGGTGCCTTCTACATCTTTCCCTCCGTCAGCGCTCTATTCCGCGGCAACGTTCACGACTCGACGTCCTTCGCGAACTTCCTTCTCGACGAGGCTCGCGTCGCGGTCGTGCCAGGTACAGCGTTCGGTGGGGAAGGGCACGTGCGCATCAGCTACGCGACGTCGATGGACCGGCTGCGGGAAGGCGTGGCGAGAATGGCGGCGGCGGTAAAGAAGCTTTAGGGAAGCGCTCTGCAGGGACGCGCAGCAGCGCGTCGGCAGCTCCGGTTCAGGGAGGACGACGAGAGTTGCGGACGCGCTGCTGCGCGTCCCTGCGGGTCCGTCTGGAATCCGCGCCATCCGCCTACGGTTTCGCGTCGTCAGGTCCCAATACCGCACCTCAAAAGGAGCTTTTGTGAAGAAAACGAGCATGATCCTCATGGCTCTTGCGCTCACCGCGACCCTCGCGGCGGCGCAGGACAAGCCCGCCGCGGCGGCCACGGCGGCGCCTCAGAAGACGGCCGACCCTGTCGTTGCCTCCGCTGGAACGGTCGCCATCCACCAGGCGGAATTCGAGAATGCACTCAAGACGCTGCCCGAGCAGTATCAGGCGTATGCCGCCGGCCCCGGCAAGAAGCAATTCGCCGAGGACTATCTGAAGATGAAGCTGCTCGCAGCCGAGGGCTACAAGGCCGGACTCGAGAAACAGCAGGATGTCGTCGAGCAGCTCAGCCTGATGCGCGACAACCTGGTCGCGAACGCGGAGTTGCAGCAGATCGAGAAGAGCGTGACGCTCAGCGACGACGATCTGAAGAAGGCCTACGAAGCGAACAAGAAGGATTACGAGCAGGTCAAGGCTCGCCACATCCTGATCGCGTTCAAGGGCAGCCCTGCGGCACAGCCCGGAAAGCCGGCTCTGACCGATGAGCAGGCGAAGGCGAAGGCGGAGGACATCCGTAAGCAGCTCGTCGCCGGTGCCGATTTTGGGGAGCTCGCCAAGAAAGAATCCGATGACACCGGGACGGGCGCCCGCGGTGGTGACCTCGGCAGCTTCGGCCACAATCAGATGGTGCCGGAGTTCGAGGAAGCCGCTTTCAACGGGAAGGTGGGAGAAATCTCGCCGGTGGTGAAGACGCAGTACGGTTACCACATCATCAAGGTCGAAAGCCGCGAAATCACGCCCTTCGATCAGGTGAAGCCGGCGCTCGACAAGTCCCTTCGCCAGAAGCAGGTGCAGACCACGGTCGACAAGCTGAAGGACGGCGCCAAGTTCGACGACGTGTACTTCGCCGCGCCGAAGACCGAAGCCGCTCCGGCCATTGCCGCTCCGGCCACTGCCACGCCGGCCGATGCCAAGAAGACCGGCGGCAAGAAGCCCACTACCAAGAAGCCCACTACGAAGTAAGCCACACCGCCATGCGGGCAGACCGCACGAAAAAACGCCGGCGTTCTGCCGGCGTTTTTTTTGCGCCCGCCCCCCGGTCACGCGTTTTCGTTTGCGCATCGGCCGCCCATTCGCTCCCCGCTACACGCGGCCCGCTGCTTTGTTGTATCGTTGCGGCCGCATGGAGATTCCGTCGAAGGTTTCGATTTTCAACCGCACGCTCGAGGTGAAGGGGAAGGTGGGGACGCTGATCGCGATCAATAACGCCGGCTTCTTCGAAGTCGTGCTCGAGGTCCAGCAGCGGAATCACACGGTTCTCTTCCCGATCGCCGAAACGGTCATCATCTTCAACGAGGCGCTCGTGTCGCCCAGTGGCGAGATCGAGGTCGAACGGTAGGCCGCTGCAACTTCCGAGCGGTGCAGCTGTCACGCAGGAGCGCGGCGCCGAAAGGCGCCGCTTTCGTTTGCATCACGCCGTAGGGCTACCGCGGAACCTTCTTGCCGAAGAAGTACGCGACGGCGACGCCGATGAGGTAGAGCAGAATCATCGGGACGGCGAGAGCGGTCTGCGTCACCATGTCGGGAGTTGGCGTGATCACGGCGGCGATGATGAAGGCCAGCACGATCGCGTACTTGAACTTCTGCATCAGAAACGCCGGCGTGACGATGCCGAGGCGCGCCAGGAAGAAGATCAGGATGGGCGTCTCGAAAATCAGCCCGGCTGCGAGCACGATCATGCTGGCGAACGAGAAGTAGTCGTCGATCGTGATCATCTGCTTGAACTGACGACCCGTTTCGACGAAGAACGCGCACGTGCCAGGAAGGATGATCTTGAATCCGAACAGCCCGCCGGCGATGAAGAACAGCGAGGCGAAGATGATGAACGGAGCGGCGTAGCGGCGCTCCTTCTTGTACAACCCCGGGGCGATGAAGAGCCAGAGCTGCAGCAGGATTACCGGTGCAGCGAGGAACAATCCGGCGTAGAACGCCACCTTCATGTACAGGAAAAAGGGGCCGGTCAGGCGCGTGAATGCGAGCTTGTCTCCCGGAGCGAGCACCTTCAGCAGCGGCTCCTGCAGTTTGCCGTAGATGACCTCTGCGTAATTCCAGCAGACGAAAAACGCCACGACGATGGCGGCGATGGAGATGAGCAGGCGCTTGCGGAGCTCCTCGAGGTGATCGAGGAACGACATTTTCGGAAGGGCGGCGTCGGGTTCGTCGGCGGGCGTGAAGCCGGCAGCGGTCGAGTTCGAATCCATCAGTTGATCCGGGGCGTGCTGCCGGTGGGACCCTCGCCGGCGGCGACGGTGGTGACCGGAGCTGCGGCCGTGTCGCCGGCCGGCGCGCTGGCGGGATCGACGGCCGTGACAGGCGCGGCAGCTGGCTCAGCTCTTGATAATGTCTGAACAGTCGTCGCGCTGAGCTGTTTGAGCTCGTCCGCGCGGACTTCGCGCTCGATGGTGTTCTTCAGGTCGTCGGTTGCCTTTCGGAACTCGCCCAGGGCCTTACCGAGGGTGCGTCCGATCTCCGGCAGTTTACGAGGTCCGAAGACGATGAGAGCGACCACGAAGATCAGCAGCAACTCCGGAAAACCGAGTGACCCCATGGGACCGAACCTTTCCTTCCTCGTAACGAGGCGGTCAACAGCAGCCTGGACGTGAATAGTCCAACCCTATAATGGCGTTACCCTCTGCAACTCGAGCGATATTGCGATACGACTATGGCCAAACTAAGCAAGACCGAGAAGTGGACCTTTTCACTGACTCTCCTCGTGGCGATCGCAGCGGCAACGCTGTTCGGCGGATTCTACGGTAATCGGCTGTTCGGGTCGCCCGTGCCCGGCGACTTGAACAAACGTCTCAAGGAGTACACCGATCTGATCAAGGCGGTGACGGAGAACTCGCCGGAAGAAGTCGGGGTCGACAAGGTCGTTTACTCGTCGATCGACGGCATGCTGCGGACTCTCGATCCGCACACGTCCTTCCTCGAGCCGAAAGAGTACTCGGATATGCAGGACCGGCAGAAGGGAAGCTTCTACGGTCTCGGCATTCTGGTCACCAAGCGGAACGACCAGGTCACGGTGATCACCCCCCTGGAAGGAACGCCCGCTGCGCGGCTCGGTATCCGCGCCGGCGATGTCATCTCCGAAGTTGAAGGCGTATCGACCAGCGATCTCCCGCTCGACGAGGTCGTCAAGCGTCTCAAAGGACCGAAGGGGACGACCGTCCACCTCAAAATCGTCCGCGTCGGAATCAAGGAACCGATTCCGCTGACGATGGTCCGCGCGGCCATTCCCACCAACTCGATTTCCAACGTGCTGATGATCCGTCCGGGCATCGGCTACATCCGCATCAAAGACTTCACCGCCACGACTGTTCGTGAGCTCGATGAAGCGGTCGAGAAACTGAAAGGCGAGGGGATGCAGAAGCTCGTCCTCGACCTGCGCATGAATCCTGGCGGCCTGCTCGACGCCGCCGTCGGCGTTTCCGATCACTTCCTCGACAAGGGGCAGATGATCGTCTACACGAAGGGCCGTACGCCCGACTCGGCGCAGGACTACGTCGCGCCGGGCAAGCACGATCAGGTCAACGTTCCGGTCGTCGTCCTCATCAACCGCGGCAGCGCCTCCGCCTCGGAGATCGTCTCCGGAGCGCTTCAGGACCACGACCGCGCTCTCATCGTCGGCGAGACGAGCTGGGGCAAGGGTCTCGTCCAGAGCGTCTACTCGCTCCAGTACGGCGCGGGCCTGGCCCTCACCACATCGAAGTACTACACCCCGTCGGGGCGCAACATCCAGCGCGACTACTCCTCGTTCTACGACTACTACGTCGCCGACGACGACTCCACCCCCGAGGTCCCCCTGAAGGACCGCAAGCAGTACAAGACCGACACCGGACGCGTCGTCTACGGTGGCGGGGGAATCACGCCGGACGTGTTCGTCAAGCCGGCGCAGCTGACCAAGACCACGCAGCTTCTCGAGGTTCGCAGCGCAATTTTCAACTACGCCGTCGAATACGCCGCAGCGCACCCGGATCTGACGCAGGCAATCACCGTCACGCCGGACATCATCGAAGGCTTCGTTCAGTACGCGGCCGGCAAGGACATCGCCACGATCGACGAAATCCGTCAGGCCCTGCAGAAGCCTGAGGATCGCAACTTCATCGAGCGGTCGCTGAAGGCGGAGATCGTGGCGGCGAAGTACGGCTATGACGCTTCGTACACCTACCGTCTGCAGGGCGACTCGCAGGTGGCGAAGGCGCTGGAGCTTTTCCCCGAAGCGCAGAAGCTGGCCACGCTTGCCTCCGACATGCGTTTGAAGGGCGGCGCTCAAAATCCGGCCGATGCCGGCAGCCGTGCCGCGCAGGCCAATACGGTGCCGAAGACCAACTGAGGCGAGGGGCGGGTAGGGAGAAACAGACAATTACACCCCAGGCGGGGAGCGAAACTGCCCGCCTTTTTCTTTTTGGTCACGGTTGGCGCGGGCGGGCGCGCTCTGAGGCGCGTTCGGTCTTTCCGACTCGCCACTCGCCATTCGCTTCCATGTTGCGTTGCATAAATGCCGGTGCTAACGTTGCGCCGCTTTTGACGGACGGAGATTTGCACTCGCATGCCAGAGCTGGGAAGAAAGTACACCTGCTACAGCTGTCACACGAAGTTCTACGACCTCGGGAAACCGGTTCCCCTCTGCCCGAAATGCGGCGCCGATCAGCGCGACGCTGATGACGCGCCGTCCACGCCGGCTCCGCGGAGCCGCGCTCGCGTCGTCGTAGAGCCGATCGAAGAGCCCGAGTTCGGAGGCGAGGCCGAGGCCGCAACCGACGATGAGGAAGAAGACGTCGTCGAGGAGACCGGAGCTCACGTAGAAGAAGTAGAAGAGGAAGAAGAGGAAGAGGAGTTCTAAATGGGTCGTGGTCTGATCGGCTGTCTCATTGCGCTCGTCGTCGTCGTTCTCATCGTCGGCGGCTGGTATGTGGGCGTGCGCAACACCCTCGTCGGCCTCGACGAGAGCGTCAACCAGCAGTGGGCGCAGGTCGAGAGCCAGTATCAGCGGCGCTATGACCTCATTCCGAACCTCGTCCGCACGGTGCAGGGAGCCGCGAACTTCGAGAAGTCGACTTTGACCGAAGTCGTCAATGCCCGCGCACGCGTCGGCCAGGTGCAGATGCCGCAGGGCGCTCCGGGCGCCGCTGGCGCGCTGCCCAACAACGAGCAGGGCATGCAGCAGTTCGCGGCCGCCCAGCAGGGACTGAGCAACGCGCTCTCACGGCTTCTGGTCGTCGTGGAGCGATATCCGGACCTGAAGGCGAATCAGAACTTCCTCGAGCTGCAGTCGCAGCTGGAAGGAACTGAGAACCGGATCGCGGTCGAGCGGCAGCGCTACAACCAGTCGGCGCAGCAATTCAACACCGCCATCCGCCAATTCCCGGCGAACCTGGTCGCCAGCAGCGGCGGTTTCAAGGCCAAGGCGTACTTCCAGGGCGTGCCGGGATCGAATCAGGCGCCAGCCGTCAACTTCGGCCCCTTCGGTTCCGCTCCGACGGCTACGGCGCCCTCCACCGCAACCGCTCCATAACGAACAATGAACCGAGTAGCGAGCAGTGAGCAGCGAGCCCGGGGTTCCCTACTCGCTACTCGCTACTTGCTACTCGCTCTTTTGTTGTTCTGCGCCTCCGCAGCGCTTGCCCTCGATGTTCCGCCGTCTCCGACGGAGTGGTACACCGACGAGGCCAACCTTCTCGACAGCTCGCAAGCCGCGGCACTCAACGAGAAGCTGCGGGCTTTCGAGCAGCAGAGCGGCGTGCAGTTCATCATCTACGTCTTTCCGGCGCTGCAGGGAGAGTCGCTCGAAGACTTCACGATCCGATGTGCCGGGAAGTGGAAGGTCGGCAACAAGAAGTACGACAACGGACTGATCCTCTTCGTTTTCAAGGACGACCGGAAACTTCGGATCGAGGTCGCATATGGCCTCGAGGGAACCGTCACCGACGCCTTCTCCTCGCGTGTCATCCGCGAGTACATCACGCCGCACTTTCGGGCCGGTGACTACGCGGGCGGCCTCAACGCCGGCGCGGACGCGCTGATCGCCAAGATCCGCGGCGGCGAGGAACCAGTACCGCCGACGAGCCCGGGAGCAACGGGCCAGCGCTCTTCGGGAGGGACACAATTGCCCGGTGGGTTTTTTCTGCTGCTCATCATCTTCGCCTTGATCATTGTGCCGAGGATTCTCATGCGGGGCGGACGGCACGGCTGCGGCGGCTGCATGTTGCCGTTCCTGTTCTGGCCGGGCGGTGGAAACACCTTCGGCGGCGGCGGGTTCGGGGGCGGAGGATTCGGCGGCGGCGGCGGTTTCGGTGGCGGAGGATTTTCGGGCGGCGGTGGGTCGTTCGGTGGCGGCGGTGCCAGCGGAGGTTGGTGATGAAGCACCAGGAGTTTCTGTCAGCCCTCGATCAACCGCGCATCGTCTCGGCGATCGAAGGCGCGGAGAAGCGCACTGCCGGCGAGATCCGCGTTCACGTTCAGCCGAAGGTCGTCGGTGCCGAGATCCGCACCGTGGCGGAGAAGACCTTCGAGCGCCTGGGCATGACGAAGACAGCGGCCCGCAACGGCGTGCTCCTCTTCATCGCCTCGGAGGATCGCAGGTTCGTCATCCTCGGCGACAAGGGGATCGACGAAAAGGTGCCGGCCGGCTTCTGGGACGAGATCATCGCGAAACTCACGATTCGCTTCAAGAACAGCGAGTTCACCGACGGCATCATCGAGGCGATCGGCGCGGCAGGGGAACACCTGGAGCGCTACTTCCCGCGGCAGGCAGACGACGTCGACGAGCTCTCGAATGCGATCGATGTCTCCGACGAGTGACGCCGCTCAGCCTCACGGCCTCGCGTCGGTGGCCATCGCCCTCGGGTCGAATCTCGGCGATCGTGGCCGCAACCTGCGGCGGGCGATCCAGGCCTTGCGCGGCGTGGTGGATGTTGTCCGCATCAGTCGCATCCGCGAGACCGACCCGGTCGGCGCGCCGGCGGCCTCTCCGCGCTTTCTAAACGCCGTCGTAATCGGTCATACGAGGCTCGCGCCGGAAGCACTGCTGGGAGCGCTGCTCTCGATCGAGAAGCAGCTCGGCCGCCGCCGTCCCGCACCGCGCAACGCGCCGCGGACGATCGACCTCGATCTCATCCTTCACAGCGCGAACCTGCGACAGAGTCGAGAGCTGACATTGCCCCACCCGCGATATCTGGAGCGCGAGTTCGTCATGACGCCGCTTCGGGAGCTGGGTTTGCCGTGGCGCGATCCGAGGACAGGCACCGCGCTGGGGTGACCCCGGCCGCACGGTACGAGCGAGAAGGCAGGGCGCAGCCTGCCATCCTGTAGGGGCGCGCAGCAGCGCGCCCGCAACTCTCAACGGGAGAGCGGGCGCACTGCTGTGCGCCCCTACAGCAGACTCCAGGGCACGGCGCAGCCGTGCCCTACGGCGGGATTCACGGGTGGCGCGAACTGAGAGCGCTACCGGGTTCCGTACGATCCGCCGCCCAACTCCGTGTGCATATGCGCGCGCTGGACGGGGACGGCTTTCGTCAGAATCGGGTAGGGGTTCACCATCTCGTCGTTCTGGTTGATGGCGAAATGGAGGTGCGACGGGGTGTGGATGGCGTTCCCGGTGTTGCCGACGTAGCCGAGGAGATCGCCGCTGCGGACTTCCATCCCCTCGTACATGCCGGCGGCCCAGCGATCGAGGTGCGCGTAATAGAACGAGGTGCCGTTCTCGGTCGTCAACCAGACGCAATGGCCGCCGAGGTGTTGGTCGCCGATGTAGCTGACGATTCCGTCAGCGACCGCGACGACCGGAGTCCCGCGGCTCGCGAAGATGTCGATCCCCTTGTGGACGCGAGCCCCGCCGTCACGCGGGGCGTGCCAGCTGTCGTCGAGGTCGAATTTGCTGACGCCAACGACGGGCATGTGGAGAGCGGCCCCGGAAAGCGGCGTGAACAATGCGCGAGCGCGATCGGCGAACTCCCTGTCGCGCGAACGGGCGCTTTGGGGCGCAGGGGCGAGGGTCTGTGTCCGGGCGAGATCGCGAGCCTTGGTCCGGTTGAGGTCGCTCCGGAACTGCGCGATCAGCTGGGTGATGTCGTCGTCTTCAGGAAGGGGTGCCCGGCTGTCGGCAGCCGGTGCGGCGCTGACAGCGGGAGCGGTGAACGGCAGGGTCGCGCAGCCGGTACAGACGAGCGTCAGTACCCCCCCGAACAGCCCCATCCCGTCTCTCCACCACCTGCGAACGCGCATCGCGATCTTTCCTTCCGTGTCGGGGGTCCAGCCGTTACCGCGTTCACTGCTGACTTCGCAATGAGTTTAATAACTGTGGCTGAGCTTGTAAAGGAAATGTTGCACGGAGTGCGGGCGTCTCGCCCCCGGGTCGCTTCCAGGCAGCTGTGATCAAGCCGCCGGGCGCGGGACGCCCGGCGGCGGCGGGCGAGACGCCCGCACTCCAGGGGGAGACGCAGCGATGGTTATTTGTGCGGGAAGAGGAGGTCGGCGAACTCTTCGACGCGGGCAACGGGGATGACCTCGATGTCGGCGTGGATGTCGGCGGCATTCGCTCGGGGGAGGATCAGTCGCCGGAAGCCGAGCGTGGCGGCTTCGCGTGCGCGCAGATCGGGCTGCGACACGCTGCGGATCTCGCCCAGGAGTCCCACTTCTCCGAAGATCGCCACGTCGAACGGGATAGGGGTGTTCCGCTGCGATGAGAGAACTGCAGCGACCACGCCGAGGTCGATGGCCGGCTCGTCGATCTGCAGTCCGCCGGCGAGATTCACATAGACATCGTGCGTGAGAAAACTGCCGCCGCTTTTTCGCTCCAGAACAGCCAGAAGCAGCGACACCCGATTCGAGTCGATGCCGATGGTCATCCGTCGCGGAGAAGGGAAGTGAGTCGTCGACACGAGGCCCTGCACTTCGATCAGCAGCGGGCGAGTGCCTTCGACTGCTGCCACGATGGCCGATCCGGCGGCGCTGCTCCGCTGCGAGATCAGGGCGGCCGAGGGGTTTGCCACCTCTTCCAGTCCATCGTCGTGCATCTGGTAGATCGAGACTTCGTTGACCGGGCCGAAACGGTTCTTGTAGGCGCGGATCACGCGATAGTTCTGAAACTTGTCGCCCTCGAAGTAGAGGACCGTGTCGACGATGTGCTCGAGTGATTTCGGCCCGGCGATCGTCCCCTCCTTCGTGATGTGGCCGATGAGGAAGATCGGGATCGACGTTCGCTTCGCGGTCGACATGAGTGCGCCGGCGGAGTCGCGAACCTGGGCGATGGAGCCTGGCATCGAGGAATTACCTGCTGTGTGCATCGTCTGGATCGAATCGATGATCGCTACGACGGGGCGCATCTTCTCGATCTCGCCGATGATCCGCTCCACGGAGGTCTCCGTGTAGACGTGAATGTTCGGGTTGGTCGTACCGAGGCGGCGGGCGCGCATCGCGATCTGGTGCGGCGATTCTTCGCCCGAGACATAGAGTACCCGGCCCTGCTTCGCCAGCTCTTCGCAGGCCTGAAGCAGCAGCGTCGATTTGCCGACGCCGGGCTCGCCGCCAACGAGCGTCACCCCGCCCAGGACCAGTCCGCCCCCGAGGACCCGATCGAGGTTCGGGAGATTTGTGGAGATCCGTGGTGCCGAGTCGGTGGCAACGGCGTCGATCGGCATTGGTGCCGTGGTGGCGCTGAGCGCGAAGGGCTGCGTCGTCTGGGGCGCGACATCTTCCTGCGCGAACGAGTTCCAGGCGTTGCAGTCGGGACAACGCCCGAGCCATTTCGGCGACTGCGCTCCGCATTCTGTGCAGGAGAAGAAGGAGGCGGGTTTCTTGGCCACTGGATCGGATTCTAGCAGGCGGGTCGAGTTCGTCTACGACGCGTAGATTCTGGAGAGCACGACCTACACCACAGAGGCACGGAGGGCACAGAGAGGACGATGAAGGATGAACGGTGAGCCATCAACGGCGTCGTTCCATCGTTCATCGCTCTTTCTTTTCTCTGTGCCCTCTGTGCCTCTGTGGTGAAAAAAAAGGCGGCCGCATCGCGGCCGCCTCTCATCCGAATCTGAAGGAGGTTCTACTCGAGGACGAAGATGTTCTTCTTCGCGCACATCTCTTTGAGCACCTTCGGCCAGACGGTGACGCTCACTTCGCCGAGGTGCGCTTTGCGGAGAATCTGCATGAGAGTGCGGGATTGGCCGATGCCGCCGCCGATCGACAGCGGAATGTTGTGGTTGAGAATTGCCTGGTGATACGGCAGCTTCATGAAGTCGAGCTGCTTCGACATCTCCAGCTGCATCTTCAGCGTTTCGGCGGTCACGCGGATCCCCATCGACGTGAGCTCGTGGCGTCGCTTCGTGATGTGGTTCCACACCAGGATGTCGCCGTTGAGCCCGTGCGTCGGCTTGCCGGTCTCCTTGCCGGTGTCGGTGATCCAGTCGTCATAGTCGGCCGCCCGCATCTCGTGCGGATACCCGTCCTTCAGCGGCCATCCGATCCCGACGATGAACACCGCCGGATACCGCTGCAGAATCTGCGTCTCACGCTGTTTCCGCGGCAGGTCGGGGAACATGTCCAGGATCTCCTCCGCCTGGAGGAACGTGAGCTGTTCGGGCAGGTTAGGGAAGCGCGGGTCTTTCAGCTTCGGAAACAACTCCTGCGCGTAGCGTTCGGCGCCGGTGATCACTTTCCAGATCCTGTTGACAATCATCTTGAGGAACGCCAGATTGCGCTCCTCCGGCTCGATCGCGCGCTCCCAGTCCCACTGGTCGACATAGGCGCTGTGGTCGTGATCGAGGAAGTAGTCCTTGCGCACGGCGCGCATGTCGGTGTTGATGCCTTCGCCCGGCTTGCAATTGAACTGTTTCAGCGCCACCCGTTTCCACTTCGTGGCCGCCTGAACGACCTGCGCGTCGACGGGGTGCTTGTCACGATCATTCGAGATGTGGAACTGGATGGGAGTGCGGGAGCCGTCCCGGTCGAGCATGTCGTTGACGCCGCTCTCGACGTCGACGATGAGAGGCACCTCGACCATCATGAGGTTCAATTCTTTGCAGAGGAAATCCTCGATGTATCGCTTGACAGCAGTGATCGCCTGCTGTGTCTCCCGGGGCGTGAGAAGGGAGTGGTAGTCAGCCGGCAGGATCTTCTCGAGCTCGGTGTAATCGCCGATTCCCGGACCCGCCAGGTCGGCCCGTTTGTCCATCACATTGGTCGTCATGCAAAGCCTCCTTCCAGGACACGCCAGCAGCGGTGCGGCCCGTGTGAGGTGATTCGATGCCTTGCGCCGCCGCGGTTCTGCATCGCGCGTCACAATGCGGTTGTGGCTGCGGAGGGAGGTGCGAGTGTCGAATCGGCGTCGACACCCCGTCATGGTCAGATCAGCTCCCGCGATACGATTCGCAGATCATGAAAGAGGCCATCGAACGCCTGCTCGCCTACGACCACTGGGCCAACCGCGAGGACCTGGCGCGATTGCGAACCACCGAGCGCGCGCCACGTCGCTGCACCGAGCTCCTGGCGCACATCATCGCCAGTGAGTGGCTCTGGCTGGCGAGGCTGCGCCAGGAATCCCAGAAGATGTCGGTCTGGCCGGCGTTCTCACTCGACAGCTGTGCGGCGCAGCTCGATCCTCTCCCGGACGCCTGGCGTGACTACCTCGCCACCGCCGACCTCGAGGCCGAGATCCGCTACACGAACACGCGTGGTGAATCGTGGACGAGTCGCACCGGCGACGTACTCTGGCATGTGCCGCTTCACGGCAGCTACCATCGCGGCCAGATCGCAAGCCTGATTCGCAGCGTTGGGGAGGAGCCGGTGTACACGGATTACATTCACTGCATCAGGCAGGGGTTCATCTGAGAGTACTGCGGAAGAGACCGGCGCGTTCCCGGTCCCCTCGCCCCCGTGCTCCCAATCGAACGGCCGCACAGAACAGATCCGCACGGGGCGAGGGGACCGAGCTCGTGACTCTGCACCGAGGCGGAGCGTTTAAGTTAGCGCGTATGCCCCAGCGGGGGTGGCGGAACCCTGCGCCCCGCCGGGCGCACACCCGCTCACACCAGTCCCGTCTTCCAGTGTCCCGGCACGTGTGGGCTGTGCGTGATCTCGCCGGGAGTGAGCTCGCCGCGGAGATCTTCCTGCATGGTCGCCTTGACCTGCTCGGGTGAGTCGCCGCGGCTGAGCACGTAGTACATCTTCGCCAGCGCTGCTTCCCTCGTCATGTCGAATCCGCTGATCACGCCCGCGTTCGCGAGAGCCGACCCGGCGGCGTACTCGCTGAGATTGACCGTCCCTTCGAGGCATTGAGTGCAGTCGACGATCACCACGCCGCGGCCAGTGGCCTCGGCGAGCACGCCGAGGAAATCCGAGTTCTGGTCGGGACCGTTGCCGAGCCCATACGCCTCCAGCACAAGTCCCTGCAGGGGCGGCCGCAGAACGTTGTGCACGAGGTCGGGCGAGATGCCGGGGAAGAGGCGCAAGGCGGAGACGACGGGCCATCCGATGTCATGGACGCGAAGCCTCTCGGCGTCGTTCGACCGGCGCACGAGATGCCACTCGATGTCGATGCCGGTGCCGATCGTCCCCAGGGGAGGAAAGTTCGGCGAATCGAACGCGGCGAAGCCGCTGGCGCTCACTTTGACGGAGCGGCATCCGCGAAGCAGGCGTCCGCCGAAGTAGAGGCAGACTTCCGGGATATCGTACTGAGAGGCGATCAGGAGCGAAGTGATGAGGTTTTCACGCGCGTCGTTCCGGATCTCGCAGAGCGGGATTTGCGATCCGGTGATGATCACTGGCTTGGCGAGGCCGTCCAGGATGAACGGAAGAGCCGAGGCTGTGTAAGCCATGGTGTCGGTGCCGTGGAGGACCACGAAGCCGTCGTAGTCGTCGTAGTGATCGGCGATGTCGTGCGCGATCTTCACCCACTCGTGCGGCGTCATGTTCGATGAGTCGAGCAGCGGCTCGTACTCATGAAGCGTCACCTCGGGCATGGAGGCGTGGCGCAACTCGGGGATCTCGGCCATCTGCTGCTGGAGATAGCCGTGCTCCGTGCAGTAGCCCTGATCGGTGCGCCGCATTCCGATGGTGCCGCCGGTGTGTGCGATGTAGACGCGTTTGCGCATCGGGGGCAGTTTATCTCGGTGGGCGGGCGCGTCCCTACGCCTGCGGCCTGCGAACTAACGACTGTTCCGAACCACCTGCCCGTCCTTCATCACGAAGAAGACGTGCTCGGTCTGGTGGATGTCGTCGAGCGGATTTCCGGGGACGGCGACGAGATCGGCGAGCTTGCCCGCGGTGATGGTGCCGAGCGACGCGTCCATTCCGAGCAGCGTCGCGCCGGCCGCAGTCCCGGCGCGGAGTGCAGCGGCTGGAGTGAGTCCGTTGTCGACCATCAGCCCGAATTCGCGCGCGTTCTGCCCGTGCGGCGAAACGGCCGAGTCGGTGCCGAGTGCGATCTTCACTCCGACCTTAACGGCGTTGCGGAACATGGCGAACATGGCATCGTGGGCAGCGCGAGCCTTGGCGGCGATCGACGGCGGGAAGGAGCCGGCTTTCTCGCCGACGGTCTGGCCGGCCATCAGAGTCGGAACGAGGTAGACGCCCTTCTCCTTCATCAACGCCAGGGTGTCGGGTTTGATGAACGAGCCGTGCTCGATGGAATCGACGCCAGCCTGAATGGCCATCTTCGCGGCGAGATCGCCATGGCAGTGCGCTGCCACCTTGCGTCCCCAGTGATGCGCTTCCTCCACGATGGCGTTCATCTCGTCCTGAGAGAGCTCCGGGGCGTCGACAGGGTCGCCGAGCGACAGCACACCGCCCGAGGGCATGAACTTGATGAGGTCCGCACCATACTTGATCTGGTAGCGCACGGCGGCACGGCATTCCGCCGGTCCGTTGCAGACGCCGTCGATCGGCCCCAGCTGCGGCAACCTTTTCGACGGCGGGATCGGGGTTCCGTCGCCATGACCCCCGGTCGCGCCGATGGCGTGTACGGCCGTGAGAATTCGCGGCCCCGGGATGATGCCGGCGTTGATTGCGTTTCGCAGGCCGATGTCGACATAGTCGTCGGCGCCGACATTCCGTACGGTCGTGAAGCCTGCGTCCAGCGTGCGGCGCGCATACAGCGCCGCGTAATGAGCCTGCTCGGTGGGCTGGCGCATGATCCCGTTGTAGAAATCGAGATACCAGTTCGGGCCGGCTTCGCCGGTGATGTGCACGTGTGCGTCGATGAAGCCGGGAAGAAGGGTGGCGTCACCGAGATCGATCACCTGCGCGCCGACGGGGATAGGTGCATCTGCACCGGCAGAGGTGATGCGATTTCCCTCGATCACCACGACTGCGTTTCGCACGATGTTGTCGGAAGTGCCGTCGAAAAGTCGGGCGGCTTTGAGGGCGATCGTCTTCGAAGGCGGCTGCTGCGCGACTGCCACCGCCGCGCAGAGCACGACCAGGGCACGGATCAGATTTTTCATGGGCGGACAAATTAGCACAGCCGTTCATCCATGTGGCACAGACACT
>JADGOA010000205.1 GCA_017883215.1 Thermoanaerobaculia bacterium
CGTGGACGGCATCGCAGCCGGAACCTACACGATCAGCGCCGAGAAGGACGGCTACGGAAACGTGGTCAAAGACATCTCGGTGAGCGACTCGGCGCCCCAAGACGTCATGCTCGATCTCGTCCGAAACGACGGCGTGACCTTGAAGGTGGTCGACGGGCGCGACGGGCGGGCGTTGAACGCGATCATCACGGTGTTCGACGCGCAGAACCGTTCTGTCTACGAGTCGAGCCGCTTCGGCGCCTCCGGCTCACAGCCCATGCCGCTCGCGGCCGGCCAGTACCGAGCCATCGTCGCGGCAAACGGCTATGCGCCGAAGACGGTGTCGTTCATGTCGCCGTCGACCCAGACCGTCGCCCTCACACCCGGTGGCACGCTGGTCATCCGCTCCAGGAGCGCCGTCGTGCAGCGCGCAATTCTGCTCGACGCCGGCGGTTCTCCGTACTTGCGTCCGTACGTGAGCGATCCGTCGCTGGCGCTGGTTCCAGGCGAGACGCGTCTGCAGAACATCGCCGCGGGAAGCTACACGCTCCAGATCCTCGGTCCAAACGGCGCCGTCGCCGCAACGCAGACCGTCGTCGTCGTGGAAGGGCAGGAGGTGGCGGTGGACGTGTAGCTGAACATCCCTACTCGTGCACTTCGTCGTCGGTCTCGTCGATCGGCGGCTCGGGGAGATCGACCGCTGCTTCGAGCGCCGAATGCGCCGGCAGGGGGGCCGCATCTCCGGACGTGAAGAAGTTCTTCCGATACTTCTCCAGCCGCTTGAAGAGGTGGTGCAGGTCGTAGGTCAGCCGCATGACCGTACGGCGGAGTTTGTACTTGGCGCGCTTGAACGCTTCCAGATCGTCGCCGCGGAGCACCGGCAGGAACGAGTGGATCTCCTCGATGCGCTTGCGAACCTTGTCGAGATCCTTGTCCTGAATGTTGAGCAAGAGCTCCTCGCCGTCGATCAACAGCGGCTCGGTTCCGCTCATCTGATCGTCGAACCAGTGCCACAGCTGGATGATGTCGACGCGACGGCCCTTCGAGAGAAACCGCGTCTCCAGCAGGTCCTGGCGAAAATAGCCGAGGAGCTTGCGGTCGTCGGTGCGGTTGAACTCATCGTCGCTGAGGTTGCGGATGTTCCAGACGCCGTAGCGCATGATGTCGTTGCGCGTGCTGCGGAGCTGACGGAGCACTTCCTCGAGCTTCTTCAGAGGGAGCGACTTCAGGTCCTGCGGCTCCGGGAGCGTTTGGGTCGACATGGCCGGCGAAGGATAAAGATTTCGGGAAGGGGGCGCAAACCACCCACCCGCCCGGTCGCGGGGTTTCGGGGTTACGAGGTCGGTTGCGTCCCACCTCGTGACCTCGTGACCCGGCGACCTGGTGACCCGGCGACCTGGCCGCCGACCCGCCGACCGCTGCCTACCTCGCCTCCACAATCACCGAATCCTGCGTGAGGTTGTCGACGACTGATGCGTACGCGGCGATTCGTCCGCCGGTGGCTTCGAACCGCACCCGCCCGCCGGTCACCGTTCCGGCATAGAGGGACTTGACCCCGATCTGGAGCGATCCGCGCGGCTGTAGCAGGCGGTCGGAGACGGCCAGCTGCCGCCCTGACGCGTCCAGCAAGGTCACGCGCACCGCCGTCGGCACCTCGTCGAGCGCGGTCACACCGATGTTCGTCCGCAGCGACGCGCTCGATTCGATGTGCAGGGCGTCGAGCGCCGCAGCGCCGCTTCCCGCCGCGAAGACGCGGTCGCCGGCCCGGCCACCATTCCCGCTCGCCGTGTACGTCCATGCGCTCACGAGCGCTCCGGCCGGAAGGTCGACATCGAGCTGACCCGATGTGTTCCCGGTCATTCGGAACATCTCCGGGACAACAGCATCGGTGTGCAGGGGCGTAAGGATCGTTTCGGTCGCGTCGCCGCTCCGCGCGGCCGGCCGGTACGTGAACCGTGCCGCTCCCCCCGCTCCGACGGCGGGTGTCGCGTACCAGAGCTCCGTATCCCACGTCTTCCCAACGGCTCCTTCGACGTGGCCGACCGCGGTCAGCGTCAGCGTCGTGGCAGCCGTGCTGAGCGGACGCGCCGGAACGAACGTGCCGTCGCCGGATCTCGCGTCGATCGAAGACTCGTATCCGATGATCCGCGCGGCGCCGGAGACGACGCCGATCTGTGCCACGCACCACTCATCGCCCGAAACGACCGGCAGCTGCTCGTGGCCGAATGGCGCGAGTGGAACCTCGGACGTGCTGACGATCTCTCCGCCGGGCCGCCGGACGATGATCCGTACCACTCCCGCCGCGCCGGACGTCTCGACGAACCCCACGTTCGTGCGTGAGGAAGGTGTCGTGACGACCGGCAGGACGAACAGCGGAGGATCGGAACTTCCGGCGGCAGACGCGCTGGAGACGGCGTCGACGTTCTGCGCGACGCCACCACCTTCAGGCGTGGCCGTCGCGGCGATGCTCGTCGCCACCACGTCGGAGGAATCGCTTCGCAATTCGAGCGAGCCGATGCCTGTACTTGCGAATCCACTTCGCACGATGTCGCCAAGCACGACGGTCTGACCCGCGGCCAGGCGAATTCTCAGCGCCGAGAATGATGTCGTCCCGTCACTTCCGCTCGGCGTGAAGATCGCCGTGACGATTGCATCGCGAGAGCCGCGATCGCAGAGATACACGTCGCTCCGGTATTGCGCCCCCGACGCGCCGGACACGTGTGCAACCGTCGGAACGAAGAACCGCGACGCGCTTTCGACCGGCCGGATGACCGCCGCCGCATCGCCGGCGAATACGATCTCCAGCGACCACGACTCCAGCACGCCCGCATCCCCGGCGAAGACGTCGCTGACGACCAGCTGCCACACTCCCTTTGCCGGCTGCCCTTTCAGCACGTCGAGAGAATCAACCGGAGCGGCATCGATCCCGAACGTGGCATGGACGTCTGGAGTGCGATCGACCTGAGAGGACTCCTTCAGTCGCACCTCCGTTCCATTCGGCGCGACCAGCGTGATGACGAGATCGCCGCGGGAGTGGTGCGCAATGTCGACCCGAACGGCCAACCGGTCGATGGCTCGCGAATCGCCGACCGTCACCGTCGACACGACCGACCCGCTGCCGTCGGGAATGACGAGACCCCGCTCCGGGCTCTGCTGGAGGGTCCACTCACCGCGCGGACCGTTGCCGCAGTCGCTCGCGCTGAGGATGCCGCGCGCCGTCATCGCCGCGCAGATCACATCGACATCGGCTCCGCCGCGAAGAAGGCGGTCGGCGCTGATCATCGCCCGCGTGACGGTCGCGAAGTCCGGGCCGGGCGGCAATCCGAACAGCGACTCCAGCACGATCGTGTCCGTGGCTCGTTTGCCGGCGTCCACACCGTGCCTCTGCGTCAACGTCATGAAGATCTCGCGCAGCGCGGAGGACCAGATCGCGCCGTTCACGTGTTCTGTACCTGCCGTCTCGGACTTGACGAAGTCGGCGATCGTCTTCGTGCTGTCGACCCGCCGCAGGCAGTCCGCTCCGACCGGATAACCGCACTGCTGCGAAGGATCGTCCTCGCCACACCGTGCGTCCCAGTCGCCGATGCAGAACGGGTCGCGTCCCGACGCGCTCGTCGCTGCATACGTGGAGGAAAAGGACCAGTAGTCGGACATCCCTTCGCTGATTGCCCGCGCTTGCGAAGACGAGGAGCCGGTCAGTCCGCCGGGAATGATCCAGTCGTGAATGGCGTGCATGAACTCGTGCAGAACGATGTCCGAGTCCTCGGCGTCGTCGGTGCCGCCGTCGCCGAAGTAGAGCGTCCCGCGACCCGGGACTGTGCCCTCCAGGTAGTAGGAGTTGTCGGTGCCGTTGGCGGCGTGCGGGTCGATCGGAATCGAGTAGGCGACGAGTTGCCTCGGCCCTGTGTAGCCGAGGGACTGCAGGTAGCGCTGCGCGCGATCGATCTGGAAGTACGCGTTCACCTCCTCGAACTGCGGCTCGCTGCGGTCGAAGTCGAGCGGCAGCTGTGGATCGGCGTGCGGCGTGAACGGCTCCTGCACGTCGACGATCTGAGCATTCGGCCCGGCGAGCATTCCGATCGGGTAGAGATCCGGCAGGTCGACCTCGCTGTACGCCTCTGGTGGAACGGCCGCCGCGGAGTCGTTCTGATCGCGAAGCCACGGAGCGTTCAGCTTCGCAACTGGATTGACGTCGAACACGCGCCCCTTTGCGGTGTAGTACAGCGGGTCATCGCGAAGCAACGCTCCCGTCTCGAGATCGACGTAGCGGGCATGCGGCTCGAGCGGCCGCGTCAGAATCACGGAGCGCACGGCAGCGCGCGCCACCCCTCCGACGTTGACGTAAACGAGCTCGGAATCCACGGAGCACCGGCTCTCAGCCGGTGAGCTCCCGCAAACTGACGACCGGCTGAGAGCCGGCGCTCCGTTCGCCTCCAGAGCCGCAGCGCGAGGGCCATCCGCTTTCGGGGCTCTCGCCTCGCGATCGAAATTCACGCGAACGGCGCCCGCGGGGACAAGCGTCTCCGACCGCTCGCCGCCGATCACGCGAACTCCATCGATGTATTGCGTGTAGTGACGGTGAGTTCCGGAGAGTGATTGCCGGACGCGATCGAGGCGCATCTCCGATTGAGGTTGCGCCTGTACGGCCGCGGCGATGACGAGCGCTGCGAACATCGAGCGCAGCGGGAGCGGAAGTATCACGAGTGGAGTGTAATGCCGCAACATTCTACGTACCGGCGGTGGACTGCGTCTCCGTGGTCGCCGGAACTTTCTCCATCGGCAGAGAAAAGTAGAACGTCGTTCCGGAGCCTTCCTTGCTCTCCACGCATATCGAGCCGCCATGCCGCTCGACGAGTTCATGGAAGATAGCGAGTGGCAAGTAGCGAGTGGCGAGCAGGGGAAGGAGGGCGGATCGAATACTGCATACCATCAGATGACGCGTCTCCTACTCGCGCGTCTCACTTGCACGCCATGCCTGACCTGCTGAAAAGGTACCGCACCATGCGGCGGTTCGAAGAGACGCCGGAGCCGGCCGGCGCGAAAAAGACCCGCAAGGCGAAGCTGCCTCTCTTCGTCATTCAGAAGCATCACGCTTCTCATCTTCACTACGACTTCCGCCTGGAGATGGAAGGGGTGCTCAAGTCGTGGGCCGTTCCGAAAGGCCCGTCCTACGACCCGTCGATCAAACGGCTGGCGATGATGACCGAGGACCACCCTTTCGACTACGCAGGGTTCGAAGGAATCATCCCGGAGGGGAACTACGGCGCCGGCAGTGTGATCATCTGGGACCAGGGGACATGGGAGCTCATCGAACCGGGGAACGACCCCGTGAGGGCGCTGGAGTCCGGAAAACTGACCTTCCGCATGTTCGGAAAGAAGATGTTTGGCGAATGGGCGCTCGTCAAGATCAAGGGACGGGCGCCGAAAGGTAACGAGTGGCTGCTGATGAAGCATCGCGACGAGTTCGCCAATGCCGAGGTCGAGATCACCGAAGTCGCACCGCGATCGGTCGTCTCCAATCGCCTCGTGGACGAGGTGAACCGTGAGAATCAGTGGCAGAGCAATCGGCCGGCGGCGAGAGGCAAACGCGCGGTCACGGTCGCGGCGAAGCTGAAATCAAAGCCCGCAGCGCGGAAAACGCGGCCGGTCACAGCGGCGAAGAAGGCGGTCAGGACGACTGCGGCGAAGAGACCACCGCGGCGCGCACCGTCTCGATCTCCCGCTCCGCCATCTCCAGGAGCTTCTTCTCGGAGTCGAAGCTCGCGCGTTGGATCGCGTCCGGCAGCGCGACCCACTCCACGTCGTCGACCTCGCTGAGCTGTGGCGTGAGCTGGCCGGCCGTGTAAATCATCAGGTAGAAGTCGACGCTCTTGTGGATGAGCGTGCCGCCTGCCCGGAAGAAGTATTCGATCTTGTCGAGGGGCTGAATGATCCTGGCCTCGAGCCCGGTCTCCTCGAGAACTTCGCGCAAGGCAGCCTGTTCCGAGGTCTCGCCTGCAGAGACTGCTCCCTTCGGCAAGCCCCATCTCGTCCTGCCGCGTGTGGCGATGAGGGCGACGAAGGGCACGCCGTCGCGAAACGAGATCACGGCTCCGCCGGAGGAATGTTCGTTGCGGGTGCTGCCTCGCCTCACCTGCGACATCACTTACATTCTATCGGTGGCGGGACGGCTAGTGCTTTTTTCTTGAAATGGAGTACATTTTTCCTGCAGACACCCATCACACACTCACGACCCTCGAGGAGAACCACCATGGAATGGCTCGGTACCATCACGATCGGCGGGCTCGTCGTACTCGCTGCTCTGCTGTGGCTGTTCATCAGAACGCGCTCTCAGGACAGGCTCACGGAGATGATGGCGAAGCGCAAAGCCTCTTCGAAGATCGTCAACCGCGCCGAATACGTCGAGGGGCTCGAGCGGATCCCGGTAGCGATGGCGCTGGCGGGAAACACGCTGTACTACGAGAACCCCGACCTGCAGGCGTCGTTCGATCTCGTGAACGTGGAGGAGATCGAATACGACAGCGACCTCTCCACAGGTCACGCGCTCGAGCATGGGCGGCGAGTCCTTCGCCTTCGTGCGCACGGCAGAACCTTCGAATTCCTCATGGAGCCGGCCGACAGCAAACAGTGGGAATCGCTGCTGCCGCAGCGCCGCGAGGGAGGGACCGCCGCACGCGCATCCTGACGGCCGGAATGGCCGCAGCAGGCCCCCTGTTGGTGTCGTTCTGCCGCGCGTTGTGTCGGGGTGTAGCGCAGCCTGGTAGCGCACCTGCTTTGGGAGCAGGGGGTCGGAGGTTCGAATCCTCTCGCCCCGACCAATCCGGCGGC
>JADGOA010000011.1 GCA_017883215.1 Thermoanaerobaculia bacterium
GAGTGAGGAGCGAGTAGGGAAGCGGGTAGGCAGAATGGAGTTTGACCTCGGCATGAGGCCGGTGTGATCCCGGAGGGTGAGAGAGATCTGGAGCATACGCGCGCGAACTTCACAGCAGATGGTGAACGAATTGGCGGGGTCGGTCCTCTCGCCCCGCGGCCCTGGACGTGCAGCCGCGTGAAGCGAACGTCCGCGGGGCGAGGGGATGCAAGGGGAGTGGGGTACCACAAACCTCGGTTTTTCCTTTGAATCAGCCCGATTTTCTGTACCCCACTCCCCTTCATCCCCTCGCCCCGTGCGGGTCTGTCCAGCGCGGTCACCCGGTTGGGAGCACGGGGCGAGGGGACCTGGGCGCACACTTGCGAAAGGGGGGACCGTCCCCGTCAGTCCGGGGCGGGCGGTGGTCACCTCGTGACCTCGTGACCTCGTGACCTCGAAACCCGGTGACCCGCTGACCCTACGTGCTACTCGCCACGCGCTCCCCATACACCTCGCGCAACTGCGGCGGCACTCTTGCGGGCCGGCCGAGGGCGAGCTCGAGGTCGGCGGCGTTGACGATGGCCTGGCCGCGGAAGTGATTGTTGGTCACGACGTAGGTCTCCTTCCGCTGCGCGATCGCGCTGATCCGCTCGACCCACGGCTCGAGCTCTTCGCGAGAGTAGAGATAGTTGTAGCGCTCCCACGATTCTGCGTGTGAGAACCACTTCTCGTAATTGCGACCGTGAAGGCGAATGTAGCCCACCGGTCCCGTAGCTGCGTCCGACGGCTTCACCGAATCGTGAAAGAGCGGCTGATCGACATTGACCCAGGCGACGCCGCAACCGTCGAGGAAGGCGAAGAACTCCTCGTTCTGAAACGACGCGTGGCGCACTTCGAGAGCTTTCGGATAGGCGGCGAACTGTCCGAAAAGGGTCCTCAGCTTTTCGATCGATTCAGGGGAGTTCTTGAAGCTCCACGGGAACTGCAGAAGGATGGCGCCGAGGCGGTCTGCATTGGCGAGAGGATCGAGGTAGTTTCTGAAAGCATCGACGTCGCCGGCGGTGACTTTCTCCGCCTGGTGAGTGAAGCCTCGGAAGATCTTGGTGGTGAACTTGAAATCGCGATTGCTCGAGACGCGGCGCACCCACGATCTCGAGTGCGTCGGTGGCGGGATCCGGTAGAAGGGCGAGTTGATCTCGATCGTGTCGAAGAACTGCGCGAGATACCCGAGCTCGTCGAATTTTCCGCCGTGCGGCGGATAGACCACGCCCTCCCAGTCGCTGTAGCTCCAACCGGCGGGACCGATGCGGATCGTGTGTCGTGGTTCAGGCATGGGGCATGGGGCATGAGTCTGAACCGTCCGTGTGCGAGCGATCAACAAGCGCGGATCACCCATTACCCCGTGTCTCATGCCTCATGCCTTCGGCAGATCGTCAACACCTTGACAAGCTTATTTGTAGCAGCAGTGATTTCGTTGCTTACCGCTCCGGGAATATGTTAAAAAGCGCGCCAACGGATACAAGTAAGAGAACTCTAGGACAGCAAGTGCTTTCGGGGCTAGATTTGTATCCAGGCGTCATCGGAAGGGGGTCGATCCTTTTAGTTTCGTTGTAGATCCCAGAAGCGGGGGCTAAGTCGCGGCACCCCGTAACGAGTCACGCTGCGGCACATCCGTTGTTTTAGTCTTACTTAGGAGACCGAGTTTCATGGATACCTTCAACGACAAAACCCTCATCTGTGTGGATTGCGGCGGGGAGTTTCTTTTCAGCAAGAACGAACAGTCCTTTTACGCAGAGCGCGGATTCACCAATGAGCCGAAGCGCTGCAAGAACTGCCGCGACAAACGGAAGACCGCCCGCGATGGGAACGGCGGTGGCCGGGAGCGTCAGATGGTGAGCGTGACGTGTGACAGCTGCGGTGTCGCGACCGAAGTGCCGTTCACACCCGTCAGCGGCAAGCCGGTCTACTGCCGCGACTGCTACAACGCGCGCCGGTCGTCGTCCCGCCCAACTTCCTGGGCTTGAGGCCCTTCAAACCAGACAATCCACGGCGGGCGGAAACGCCCGCCGTTACTTTTTCAGGGCCGAGGGCCGGGGGGACAGGGCCGAGGGCCGAGGGGACAAAGCTTCGACGCCTTGGCTCATCCCTTGGCCCTTGGCCCCCGACCCTCGGCCCTGCCAGCTTGACGCCTTCCTACCCCGAACCTAGAATCGCGCGGCTTTGAATCCCCTCCTTCGCAAGCCTGTTGACAACATCATCGACCTCATCGGCTGCACGCCGATGCTGCGCCTGACCCATCTCCCCGCGGCCGGCGATGCCGACATATTCGTGAAGCTCGAGTTCTTCAACCCGGGACTGTCGGTGAAAGACCGCATCGGCGTTGGAATGATCGAGCGCGCCGCGCGCGACGGCTTGCTCATGCCGGGCGGCACGATCATCGAGCCGACCGCCGGCAACACCGGAGTCGGTCTCGCGCTCGCCGGCGTGCGCATGGGCTATCGCGTGATCCTCTGCGTTCCCGAGAACTTCTCCGTCGAGAAACGCGAGATCATGCGCGCCCTCGGCGGCGAAGTCGTCCTCACCCCCGCCGACACCGGCATCCGCGGCGCCATCGACAAGGCAGAAGAGCTCGCACGATCCATTCCGAACTCTTATGTCCCGCAGCAGTTTCGCAATCCCTACAACAGCGAATCGCATTACGAGACGACCGCCCCCGAGATCTTCGAGCAGATGGACGGCCGCATCGACGGCTTCGTCGCCGGCTCCGGGAGCGGCGGGACTTTCACGGGCGTGGCTCGTTATCTTCGCGAGCGGCTGCCCGCCATCTACTGTGCGATCGTCGAGCCGCAAGGGTCGGTCCTCGCCGGCGGCGAGCCGGGTCCTCACGAAGTCGAGGGCATCGGGTCATCCTTCATCCCGCCGGTGCTCGACATGTCGCTGGCGAACGAAGTCATCACCATTCCGGACGAGCCGGCGTACGCGATCGTGGCGCGGCTCGCGGCGGAAGAAGGAGTGCTGGGCGGCTCGTCCGCCGGCGCAAACGTCGCCGCTGCACTCCAGGTTGCCCGGCGCCTGGGCCGCGGCAAGCGCGTCGTGACGATCATTCCCGACGCCGCCGAGCGTTACATGTCCAAAGGCATCTTCTCCAAATGGCGGAAGGACGTCCCTGACCCGGAGGACTGATGGGACCTATGGGACAGATGAGACGAATGGGACGAATCGAACTGCCTTCCCATCTGTCCCATCTGTCCCATTCGTGACCCCAACCGAAACAATACATATTACGACATAACATTATCAGTACGATAAACCGGGATAACACATGGCCTTCTCCACCGATTGCATTCACGCCGGCCAGGAGCCGGAGCCGCACACCGGTGCGGTGACGATTCCGATCTACCAGACCTCGACCTATGTCCAGCCGGAGCTCGGGCGAAACAAAGGATACGAGTACGCCCGAACGAAGAACCCCACCCGGTCGGCGCTGGAGGCCAACCTTGCGGCACTGGAGGGCGGCAAGCACGGCCACTGCTTCGCCTCCGGGATGTCGGCCGAGGACACGATCTTCCGCATGCTGAAGTCGGGTGACCACGTCGTGGCCGCCGAGAACATGTATGGCGGCTCGTATCGCCTCTTCAGCCGCGTGCTCGAGAAGTTCGGATTGGAGTTCACCTACGTCGACACGTCGAAGATCGACGCCGTCCGCGCGGCCATCCAGCCGAACACGAAGATCGTCTATCTGGAGACGCCGACGAACCCGATGATGACCATCACGGACATCGCCGCCTGCGCGGCGGTGGCGCACAAGGCGGGCGCACTCGTCGCTGTCGACAACACCTTCTGCTCGCCGTACCTGCAGCGCCCGATCGAGCTCGGAGCCGACATCGTGGTGCACTCCACGACGAAGTTCATCAACGGCCATTCGGATTCGGTGGGTGGCGTGGTGGTGTCGAACTCCGACGAGATCGCAGAGGCGATCGGATTCCTCCAGAACGCCGTCGGCGCAATCCTTTCCCCGTTCGATTCTTGGCTCGTGCTGCGCGGCGTCAAGACTCTCGCGGTGCGGATGAAGCGCCACGAAGAGAACGGTCAGGCCATGGCGAGCTATCTCGCCCACCATGCGAAGGTGAAGAAGGTCTACTACCCCGGCCTGCCCGATCACCCCCAACACGAGCTGGCGAAGCGCCAGATGAACGGCTTCGGCTCGATGATCTCGTTCGAGCTCGGCTCGAAGGAAAAAGCGAAGGCGTTCCTCGATCACGTCCGCCTCTGCTCGCTGGCCGAGTCGCTCGGCGGCGTGGAGACGCTCATCTCTCATCCGGAGACGATGACGCACGCCTCCGTTCCGGCGGAGACACGCAAGCGCCTGGGCATCTCTCCCGGCCTGGTCCGCATCTCCGTCGGCATCGAAGACATCGAAGATCTGATCGCCGACGTAGAGAACGCATTCGAGGCGGTGTGACGCCCCCACCCATCCAGTTGCTGAGTTGCTCAGTTGCTCAGTTGCTGTGTTGCGGAGTGGCCAGAGTTGCAGCAAGCAACTGAGTAACTCAGCAACTGAGTAACTGAGCAACTGGATGGGCGGGGGCGCAATTACAATGAGCCGCCCATGAACGCAGCGCTCCCCTTCCTGGTCATCGTGATGAGCTATCTCATCGGCTCGATCCCTTTCAGCTTCATCGTCGCGCGGCTCAAGACCGGGACCGACATTCGCCGTCAGGGCAGCCACAACGTCGGTGCGACGAACGTGTTGCGTACGGCCGGCCGGACTGCTGGATTCCTCGCGCTGCTGCTCGATCTGTCGAAGGGATATGCGGCGGTCGCGCTGGCGCGCTGGATCGTGCTTCAGCCGTCGTGGCCGATCGAGGCGGCCCTGACCGGCGGCCCGCTGCAATCGCGAGAGTTCTGGATTGCGCTGGCGGGGCTCGTGGCCATCCTCGGGCACATGTACCCGGTGTGGCTGCATTTCGAGGGCGGCAAAGGAGTGGCCACTGCGACCGGTGTTTTTCTCGCGCTCGGGCCGATCGTCATCGCCGGTGCGGCGATCGTTTTCGCGATCGTGCTGATCACGACGCGCTTCGTCTCGCTGGCCTCGATGTTCGCCGCCGCCTCCGTCCCGCTGCTATTTCACTTCCTCATGCCGGGCGCGCCGCTGTGGCGCGGGGTGGTCAGTATTCTGATCGCCATCATCGTCATCCTGAAGCATCATTCGAACATCGAGCGACTCGCCAACGGCACCGAGCGACGGATCGGCGAGGGGAGGAACCCGGATTGAAAATCTCCATCATCGGCGCAGGCAACTTCGGGACGGCCATGACCACCGTGGCGACGCGGTGCAACAACGAAGTGACACTGTGGGCGCACGAGGAGCAGGTGGTCGAGTCGATCAACTCCATGCGCACGAATCCGTTCTACCTGCCGAACGTGGCGCTGTCGGAGAACGTTCGCGCCACGAGCGACCTCGCCGAAGCAGCCGCGTTCAGCGACACGATTCTGATGGTCGTGCCGAGCCATCATTACCGCAATGTCCTGAAGCAGCTGTCGAAGCACGTCCGGGGCCGCGTCACCGTCATCTCCGCCACGAAAGGAATCGAGAACAAGACGCTGGCTCGCATGTCCGAGATCACGACCGAGGTTCTGGGCGACCGTCTGAAAGCGGTAGCGGTGATGTCGGGACCGACGTTCGCAGTGGAGACGGCGAACGGCCAGCCCACTGCGGCGGTAATCGCTTCCACGGACGTGCCGAGCGCGCAGATGGTCCAGCAGATGCTGTCGAGCAGCTCGTTCCGTCTCTACCATTCCGATGACGTGGTGGGGGTGGAGCTGGCGGGCTCACTCAAGAACGTCATCGCCATCGCCGCCGGCGTGATCGAAGGGCTGGGACTCGGCTACAACACGACGGCGGCGCTGATCACGCGCGGTCTCCACGAGATCACACGCCTGGGAATGGCGCTCGGCGGCCGGCTGGAAACGTTTGCAGGTCTTGCCGGAATGGGTGATCTCGTCCTGACGTGCACCGGTTCGCTTTCGCGCAACCGCAGCGTGGGCGTCGCGCTCGGCCGCGGCAAACCTCTGAACGAAATCCTCGGCGAGACACGCGAAGTGGCCGAAGGGGTGAAGACTGCACGGTCGGCGAAAGAGATGGCCGAACGCCATCGCATCGAGATGCCGATCACGGCCGAGATGTACCGCGTCCTCTACGAGAACGAACCGCCGCGCGCCGCGCTGCACCGGCTGATGTCCCGCTCGCTGAAGGCCGAGACGGCTCGGTAAGACGGCGTGTAACGAGCGGGCGTCATCCCGGACGGGAGTCAAGAATTCGGGGGCGAGTGGCGCGAGGGATGTGGTCCAGTCCGCGTTCGTAGTCACACGCTGCGCGCCTCCCCTGCCCCCAGATCCCTCACTCCCGTTCGGGATGACACCCACCGCATACCCGCCCGTCGCTCCTACCCGCTACACGCTCCCCGCTTCCCGCTAGCGACCGCCAACGCCCTACTCGCCACTCGCTACTCGCTACTCGCTGGTTTTAGATAGGATGCTCGCCAGCATGCACAGGCAGAACCTCGGCGAGATGTTGATCGCCGCGAACCTCATCGACGAAGTTCAGATGCGGATCGCGCTCGAAGCGCAGCGTCAGAGCGGCAGGCGTTTCGGATCGACACTGGTCGAGCTGAAATTCATCGACGAGAACGTCCTGGCGGCCTTTCTGTCGAAGCAGATCGACGTCCCGTGCATCAGCCTCACCCACATCGACATTCCGAAGAAGGCGCTGCGGAAGGTGTCCCGCTCCCTGGCGCTGGAGTGCCACAGCATCCCCGTCCGCATCGATGACCATGGGCACCTCGAGATGGCCATGGTGGATCCGACGGATATGGAGGCGGTCACCAAGCTGGAGAAGTCGACGGAAATGACGATTGCGCCGCTGATCGCGCCGGAGAGCTCGATCCAGCTGATGATCGATCGCTTCTATCCGGGTGAGACTTCGGCGGATGACACCATGTCGGTGAGGCAGCGGCCCGGCCGCAACACGCCGAACGACCCGGTGTTCTGGGATGTGATCGCCGAGCTCGACAGTGGCGATCTCGACGCGCGCTTGACGAGAATCGAGGAGAGTCTCGATCGGGTCTGGGTGCTGCTCGAGAAGGTGCTGCGGACGCTTGAAGTCAAAGAAGGAGCGCCGAGGGAACGTTGAAGCTCACGGTTCTTTCGGCGGCGGCGGCGATTGCTGGCGGCCCTGCGTCGACGTTCGCTCTAGCTGGTGCTCGAGCTGCGCCGGATCCACATCGGAGAAGAGGCTGTCGTCCTCCATTCGGGCGCGAAGCTCCTGCATGCGCTTGGCTTTCGCCGCTTCGTTCTCCGCGGCCTTTTTCTGCTGGGCGACTGCGTCTCTTTTCTTCTGAATCTCTGTCATCGATGCGACGATGTCATTCGGAGAGGCCGCCGCTTCGGGCGAGGGAGCGCCCAGTTTCAGAGGCGCCTGCGTGGCGGTCGTCGTCACCTTGGCATTCTTGCCGCCGAGGGTTTCGTTGGTGATCACGATCGTCGATTTCTTCCTCGCAGCGGTCGATCGTTTGGCAGCGGCAACGAGCGGCGAATCCTCGACCGCCGCAGGCGCTGCAACCGGTTTCTTCACACTCACCGGGGTTGCCGGTTGCTGCGCAGCCGTTTCGGCCGGCGGTGCCGTCGCCGTCTGCGGCGTCGCGTCGCCGGCCAACAGTGGCAGTGCAATCAGAGCCGTCGCGGAGAAAAATGCCAGTCGCTTCATGGCGGAAAACCCTCATAGGGTGGAAATGCTGACGGGGACGCGGCAATTCCGCCCCGGATCTTGCATTTTCCGGGGTCAGCAATGACGCCCGAGCTGCTGCTGCACAAGTTCGGCTACCTGGCCGTGTTCGTTGGAACCTTCCTGGAAGGGGAAACGATTCTGGTCATGGCCGGCTTCTTCGCCGAGCGCGGATACCTCCAGCTCGCGCTGGTGATGCTGTACGCGTCCCTGGGGGCGTTCACCGGCCACGTTTTCTGGTTCTGGCTCGGAAGAACGCAGGGCGTGCGTCTGCTGGACCGCTTTCCGCGCATGAAGCACCATTTTGGCCGCGGAATCCGGATGTTCGAGCGCTACGGGGCGCCGGCGATTTTCATAACGCAGTGGCTCTACGGGTTGCGCATCACGGCGGCTGTCATCATCGGCATCTCCAGGATTTCGGTCATTAAGTTCCTCGTCTACGAAGCGATCAGCTGTATCGTCTGGGCGATCGTCATCGGCTCGGCAGGGTACTATTTCGGCCGAGCGGTCGAATCGGTCCTGGGCAAAGCGGCGCACATCGAAAAATGGGGTCTGCTCGTGCTTCTCCTCGCTGGCGCGGGGATATGGGCGTGGCACCAGTGGCAAGAGCGACGCAACGCAGAGTAAAGCCGCTTGAAACGCCCTGCGCGGTCCCAGTCAGGTGACGAAGGAGAGGCGTCGTGAAAGCTCGGTCGTACCTTGCATATCTGCTGTTTCCGCCCCTTATCGTCGCTCTTCCTCTGGCATTGGCCTTCCTCTCACGAGTGGGTCGAGTGGACGCTCTGCCGATCGGCCGAATCACACTCGGCGCCATCATCGGATACGGCCTTGGCGCGATCGCATTCATCTCCGCGGTGGCGCCCAGGGCGAATCGGGTCTCCGAAGCGCTGGCTACCGGTGGAGACATCAGCACGGCTGTCTCGGAGTGCCTGCAGCACAGCGAGCTCGTCGCCGCTGCCTACTGGATGATCTGGGGCGGGATCGTGGCCATGATCGGCAGTGCCACCTACATTCCTTCGTTCCGCGGTGTCCAGTTCTTCACGGAGGCGGCGCTGATCGTGGCGGTGCCGGCGATGGCATGGACGTACTGGGGTGGCAAGGGGTTCCTCCTGGGCAAGGTCCCGGCGAACGAAAAGATCAGCTATCGCGGCCGCACGTACTCGATCGCCGTGAAGATCGGACTGGTCTTCATCGGCTTCTACGTCGTATCGGTCGGTGCGCTCGTGCTGCTGGTCGCGTCGCATCTCGCCTATCGGCTGCGGGAGCCGAACATCGCCGTCGATGCGGTGGTGGGGGACGTGATCACGTACGGCGCATCGGCCGCCATCGTGACGGCGGCCATCTTCGCACTGGCCACCTACCTGCTGGCCCGTGACGTCAACAGGCCGATGGCGCAACTGCTCTCGCTCGCCGGAGATCTCTCAGAAGGTCGTTTCGACACGGCGGTGAACGTTTTTACGGATGATGAGACCGGGCACGTGGCAGAACGGTTTGCGGTGACGCAGCGCAACTTGCGCGAACTCATCGCCAGAATGGGCCACAGCGGAATCGCCATTACCGATGGCGTGCGTTTCATGAACGACGGCACTCAGTCGCTGGTCACCGGCGCGAGCCAGCAGAGCAACATCGCGGAGTCGTCGAGCAGCGCGCTGACGAACGTGCGGCGCGAGGCGGAATCGGTGCTGGTCGCCGTGGAGAGGTTCGCGGAAGTGACGTACGACTCGGCAAGCCGCGCCTCCGAGCTGAAGGCATCGTCGGCGGAAGTGGCGCGCCAGATGGACGATCTCTTCCAGTCGGTGGAGAAGACCTCGTCGTCGACCACCGAGATCGACGCATCGGCGCGGGAGACCTCGAGGCGCACGACCGAGCTGGCCGGTTTCAGCTCCGATGTCCTGACGTTCGTCGCCGAGATGGACGCCACGGTCGAGCAGATCCATCGCACGTCGTCGTCCACGGCCCAGATCGCCGACGAAGTCCGCCAGAACGCGATCGCTGGCCGCCAGGCGGTGCAGGAGACGGTGGGGGGCATCCGCAGCGCCCAGGACTCGACCCGCCGCACTGCCGGATCGTTCGACTCGCTCCAGAAGAGCCTCGGGCAGATCGACCAGATCCTCCTGCTCATCGAAGAGCTCACGAACCGGACCAACCTGCTCTCGTTCAATGCCGCCATCATCGCCGCCCAGGCCGGCACACACGACTTCGGCTTCTCGGTGATCGCCGAGGAAGTGCGGCAGCTCGCAGAGCGCACGCGCGGAGCGACCAAAGAGATTTCGGTGATCATCCGCGGAGTCCAGCCGATCGCGCGCGAAGCGGTCCAGGCCATCAACGAAGGCGTGGCGCGCGTCGACGCCACCGTCGATCTGGCGCAGCGGGCGGAAGAATCGCTCGAGGCCATCCTCAGCAGCGCCGATCATTCCAAGGAAGTCTCGCAGACGATCATTCGGGCCATCGAAGAGCAGACGCAGGCCACGCGGCATCTGCACGACGTCATGGTCAGAATGTCCGATAACGTGAGCGAGATTCACCGCGCCACGCAGGGACAGGCGGAGGCCACGCGCCTGCTGGCGCTCGAATCCGAGCGCGTTCGCGACATCGCCCTGCACGTCAAGCGCGCCTCCGACGAGCAGACGCTCGCCAGCGGAGGGATCGCCGGAGCGATGGAGCAGATCGCCGCGGACACTCGCGGCATCCGCGACCGCCTCGACCATCAGCTGAAGCAGGCCGAAGAGATCGCCAAGGCGTCGCAGGTCACGCTGTCGATCGCACAGAAGAACAACGCCATCGCCGAACAGTTCAGCACGGCCCTCGGCACCCTGCTGCGCAGCGGCATCGACTTCGCCACCGAGGTGTCGCGGTTCAAGGTGTGAGAAAAAAACTACTACCCCTCGAACGCCTGGAACTCCAACTCTGCCTGCGCGGCGGCCAGCCGGGCCACCGGGACCCGGTACGGCGAGCACGAAACGTAGTTGAGATTGCAGGTGCGGAAAAAGCGGATCGAGTCCGGGTCGCCGCCGTGCTCTCCGCATACACCGACCTTCAGGCTCGGATTGGCGGCGCGTCCTCGCTCCGTCCCGGTGCGGACGAGCTGCCCGACACCTTCCTGATCGATCGACTCGAACGGATCCTTCGGCAGGATCTTTTTGTCGACGTACTCCGGAAGGAAGGTGCCGGCGTCGTCGCGCGAGTAGCCGAAGGTCATCTGCGTCAGGTCGTTCGTTCCGAATGAAAAGAACTCCGCGATCTCGCCGAGCTTGTCGGCGATGAGGGCGGCGCGCGGGATCTCGATCATCGTCCCGACCAGGTAGGCGACCTTCACGCCCTTCTCCTTCATCACTTCTTCCGCCACGCGGCGGGTCATCTCGGTGGTCAGCTCCAGCTCTTTCGTCGTGCCGACGAGCGGAATCATGACCTCCGGATGAACGTCGATTCCCTGCTTCTTCACATCGCAGGCGGCCTGGAAGATCGCCCGGACCTGCATCTCGTAGATTTCGGGGAAGGTGATGCCCAGGCGGCAGCCGCGATGGCCGAGCATCGGATTCATCTCGTGAAGTTGACTGACTTTGGCCCGCAGCTCGATGAAGCCCCATCCCATCTCGCGGGCCACCGTCGAGATCTGCTGCTCACTCTGCGGAAGGAACTCGTGCAGCGGCGGATCGAGCAGGCGGACCGTGACCGGCATGCCTGCGAGCTCGCGGAAGATCCCTTCGAAATCGGCGCGCTGGTACGGCAACAACTGATCGAGCGCTTTTCGCCGCCCTTCCTCATTCCGCGCCAGGATCATCTCGCGGACGCGGAGGATGCGCTCCTCGGCGAAAAACATGTGCTCGGTTCGGCACAGGCCGATGCCGGAGGCACCGAACAGCCTGGCCACACGGGCGTCATTGGGGGTGTCGGCATTGGTCCGCACGCCCATGGTCCGGATCTCGTCGGCCCATTTCAGCAGACGATCGAAATTACGGAACACTTCCGAAGAGGCGAGCTCCGCCGATCCTTCGATGAGCACCTGGATGACTTCGGAGGGTTTCGTCGCCAGTTTGCCGCTGAGGATCTCGCCGCTGGTGCCGTCGATTGAGATCCAGTCGCCCTCCTCGAGCGGCTCCTTCCCTTCGGCTCTGAGCTCGCCACGGCCGTAGTCGACCCTGATTGCCCCCGCACCGACGATGCACGGCCGCCCCATGCCGCGGGCCACGACCGCCGCGTGTGAGGTCAGTCCGCCGCGCGTGGTCAGGATCCCCACGGCGCTGTGCATGCCGGCGATGTCCTCGGGCGAAGTTTCGATGCGGACGAGGATCACCGGTCCTTCTTTGGCCATCGACACCGCGTGCTCGGCATTGAAGGCGATGCGACCCGCCGCCGCACCGGGGCCGGCGGGCAGACCGCGGCCCAGTTGCCGGCCGCCGGCGAGCGCTTTCTTCTTCTCTTCGGCGTCGAAGACCGGCGCCAGCAGCTGGATGATCTGTCCCGCTTCCACGCGCGATACGGCCTCGCGGTGGTCGATGAGCTTCTCGTCGACCATGTCGCAGGCGATCTTCACGGCAGCGAAGCCGGTCCGTTTCCCGGTGCGCGTCTGCAGCAGATAGAGCTTGCCGGACTGGATCGTGAACTCGATGTCCTGCATGTCGCGATAATGGCTTTCGAGCTTCTTGTAGACGTCGACCAGCTGCGCGTACACCTGCGGCATCGTCTCTTCGAGCGATTGCTCGTCGGCGACGACCTGGGCCCTGGAAATGGGAAGCGGCGTGCGGATGCCGGCGACGACGTCTTCGCCCTGCGCGTTCGACAGGTATTCGCCGAAGAACTTCTTCTCGCCGGTGGCAGGGTTGCGCGTGAAGGCCACCCCGGTGGCGCAGTCGTTCCCCATGTTGCCGAAGACCATCGATTGAACATTGACCGCGGTTCCCCAGCTGTCGGGGATTCCGTTCAGCTTGCGGTAGGTGATGGCGCGGGCGTTGTTCCACGAATCGAACACCGCGCCGATCGCGCCCCAGAGCTGGTCGTCGACGTCCTGCGGGAAATCCTTTCCGCCTTTCTCATGCACGATCTTCTTGTAGGTTTCGACCAGAGCGCGCAGATGTTCGGCGGGGATCTCGGCGTCGCTCTTGACTCCCACCCTGTCGCGCAGGGCGAAGAGCTCTTCCTCGAAGTGCTCGCGGTCGATGCCGAGAACGACGTCCGAGTACATCTGGATGAAGCGGCGGTAGGAGTCGAAAGCGAAGCGTTCGTCTCCCGACGACTTCGCGAGGCCATGAACGCTTTCGTCGTTGAGGCCGAGGTTCAGGATGGTGTCCATCATTCCGGGCATCGAGGCGCGCGCGCCGGAGCGGACGGAGACGAGCAGCGGCTGCAGGCGGTCGCCGAAGGTGCGGCCGACGGACTTCTCGACGCGGGCAAGGTTCTCCTCGACGGTCGCCTTCAGCTCCGGCGGATACTTCTTTTCGTGCTCGTTGAAATACGTGCAGATGTCCGTGGAGATCGTGAACCCCGGGGGGACCGGAACGCCGATGTTCGTCATCTCGGCGAGGCCTGCGCCTTTGCCGCCGAGGACGTTCTTCATCTTGGCGTTTCCCTCAGCATGACCGTCACCGAAGAAGTAAACGTATTTTTGCATTGAGGCCTCGCGGGTCAGTGGTTCTTTCTCGATAAGAGTAGAGGTCATCGCCTGTTTCCTCCACAGCGCGGGATTATCGTCAAAACCCGATTACCGGGCCACAGCGAGCTCGAGATCGATGTTGCTGTACATCGCGCGCGTCAGGTCGGTCGTCGCATCCCTGCGCGGCTTGTCCGCCCCGACGGCGACGAACGTGACGTGTGCGAGCTTCACACCGCTATTCTGCAGTGCTTCGCGCAGAGAATCGAGCCGTGCCTGCGCGATGCGCTGGTTTTCCTGCGGCGTGGAGTGCAGCAGCTCATGCGAGACGAACCGTACGGGAACGGTGGGATTCGCCGACAGCAGCGCCGTCACGCGATTGAGTGTCGCAGCGCTGTCTCCCCGGTGAAGCTTGCCGCTCTCATCGAATCGAAGTCCAAACAGCGGGAAATGCCGGAGCCGCCCGACGTACCACCGGAAAACGCTCTCCACTGGAGCGGGAGTCGTCCCGCACGGAACGCGATCGCCCAGCCAGTCCGGCGCATAGAACTGGGTCTCCTGAATCGCCTCTTCGTGCCAGACGATGCCGCCCACGTGGCTGCCGTCGGGTGTAATGCTGACAGCCGCAAGCCCGTATTCCGCGCCGCGAATCCAGGCGAATCGATAGAACCGGCCGTCGGTGCCGCCCTCGACGAGCGTCGTACGCGCACCTTCGTCGATCTGTCCCAGCACCTCCGCGCCGCGCTGCGTGAAAGAGGCCGGAAACCCGTTGACGGAAAAGCAGCCACCAATCGAAACCGCGTTCACCGGTTCGAGGAGCGATCCGACGGCGTCGACGGAGCCGATCTGGACATATCCACCCCTGCCGCCGAGAACGTTCACCCGAACGAATGCCGCCTCCGTCGGCGGAATGCGCGCCAGCTGCTGCTCGCCGCCGGCGACCGGAGTGAGCGTGGCCGCCGGCGTGAACTTCTGGCCGTCGGCTGACAGATCGAAACGGATGCCGGTCGCGAGCAGCTCGTTCTTGGCGCCGCTGCGCAGTCCGATCTGCTCGAGACGCGCGCGAGCGGGCAGGGAGAATACGAGCGTCTGCTGCGGATCACCAGGGGGCGAGACCCACATCGTGTGCGGGTCGGTGTCGATGGTGCGAAGGGCGGAGGCTTCCAGAACCGCTTCCGCTGTTCTGGAAACGACCGCGGCGCCGAGGTTCATGGCGAGCAGATTCGGCGCAGCAGCGGGCTTCGCTGCGGCGGGCCGGGGGGCCGGCGCCTTCTGCGCCTCGCGCGGAGCACAGGCTGCGGCGAGAAGGGCGGCCGCTGCGATGGCTCTTCTCATGATCGGTAGTCGCGACGATCGACCACGATCCTGGTGACATCGGCGATCCGGGAGACCGCACCTCCGACTTTGCGGAGCAACGACATGCGGTTAGTCCGTACGGCCTCGTCCTCGACCATGACCATGACGTCCCTGAAGAAGCTCTCCAGCTCGGGTGCCATCGCCGCGAACGACCGGAGCGCGTCACGGTAATGCCGCTCCGCGATCAGCTCGGCCACCTGCCGGTTCACGGTGTCGGCGAGCTCGTTGAGCCGTTTCTCGGTCGGGTGCACGAGTCTGGATGCATCGACGGTCGTTGCCGTGTGCGCAGCGACGATATTCTGAATGCGCTTCGCGGAGTCGAGGATGGAGAGAAAGTTCGTCTCGTCGCGGATCGCCTTGACCGCCTCGATGCGATCGACCAGATCGGTGAGTGAGAACGCCCACCCCGCCTCCATCGCTGCCGCGATCTCGTCGTACGCGAAACCGTAGCGCGACACGTCGAGCAGCGTGCGCACCCGCTCGGCGAAAAACGCCAGAAGGTCTTCCCTGGCGGCGGCCGCGGCCTGCGGCAGCTGGCCCTGCGCCTCGAAGGCGATCTCCACCAGCCGGTCGATGCCGATGCGCAGCTGGCGCCCGTCGCGGTTCAGGAGGATCTGCACAACGCCCTGTCCGGCGCGGCGGAGAGCGAACGGGTCTCTGGAGCCGGTGGGCTTGAGTCCGACGCTGAAGAAGCCGGCCAGCGTGTCGATCTTGTCGGCCAACGACACGACCGCTCCCGCAGTGCCGCGCGGCAGCTCGTCATCGATGTTCACCGGCAGGTAATGATCGTAGATCGCCTGCCAGACCGCCTCCACCTTCCCTTCTTCACGCGCGTAAATCCCGCCGATCTTCCCCTGCAGATCGGTGAATTCCTTGACCATCTCGGTGACCAGGTCGGTCTTGCAGAGATGCGCCGCTTCGAGTGCGGCGGCGGAGTCGACTCCCCCTTCGGCGCAGATGGCGGCGGCGATCTTCTCGATGCGCTTGGTCTTGTCGAGGTAGTTGCCGAGTTTTTCCTGGAACTGCAGATGGCCGAGCTGCTCGAGGCGGTCCTCCAGCGGCTTGCGGCGATCGGTCTCGTAGAAGAACTTTGCGTCCGCAAACCGCGCGTTGGTCACAAAGGAATTGCCGTAGGCGGCGTTGCCGTCCTGATCGGCGTCGTTGTCCAGCACGGCGAGGAAATGGTTTGTGAGCGTCGAATTGGCCTTGCGGATGGGGAGTTGTTTCTGGTGCACGCGCATGACCGTGACGAGCACCTCTTCCGGCAGCGCCAGATACTCGCGACGGAACTCGGCGCGGACGATGCCCGGGTATTCGGTGAGGTACTGCCACTGCTGCCAGGTGGAGACGTCGAGCGCAGGCGAGCCGCCCACTTCCATGCTCAGGATGCGCGCGCGTTCCGCCATGACGTGCCGGCGGCGCGTGGCATCGACGACCACCCGGGCCAGCTCGAGCTTCGTCACGTAGTCGTTGAACGACTTCACCTCGATCCGCCCCGGTGCCAGCGTGCGATGACCGACCGTCGAGGAACCGGAATTCACGCCGAAGATCGTGATCGGCAGCTGCTGCCCGTCGAACATGGAGATGACCGAATGGATCGGGCGGATGTACGAATACTCGCCGCGGCCCCATCGCATCATCTTCGGCCAGCGGATCGACTCGATGATCTGGGGAACCCGTTCACGGAAGATGTCGCCGGCGGCACGACCCTCCACTTTCCGGCGGATCGTCACGTATTCGCCGGCGTCGGCGACATCCTGGAGTGTGGCGTTGTTTTTCCGAAGAAAGCCTTCCAGCGCCTTGGTCGGCGCGCCGGCGGCGTCATAGGCCGCTTTCTTCGGCGGACCTTTGACTTCCTGTTCGCGGTCGGCTTCGCGAGCGCGCACGTTCGGGACGAAAAAAACCAGGCGTCGCGGCGTCGAGTTCACACGGATCGCCGCCGGATCGCCGCCCAGCTGTTCGACCACCGGCGTCAGCTGCTGGCGGATGTTGGCCTGCGCAGCATCGTGCATCCAGGCCGGGATCTCTTCGGTGAGCAGCTCGAAAAAGTACTCGGCCATCAGCGCGACGCCTCCGCGAGCGCGGCGGCGCGCTCGCTCTCCGGCAGCAGCGGAAACCCGAGATTGCGCCGCGCCTCCAGGTACTGCTGCGCACAGCCGACAGCGAGGTCGCGGACGCGCTTGATCACGCCGACCCGCTCGGTCACCGAGATCGCCCCCCGGGCATCGAGCGTGTTGAAGACGTGCGAGCACTTCAAAGTCCAGTCGTATGCCGGCAGGACGAGCTTCGCGTCGAGGCAGCGTCTCGCTTCACCCTCGTACTGATCGAGGAGTTTCCAGTGCAGACCGACGTCCGCCACTTCGAAGTAGTACTTCGAGAATTCGTACTCGTCCTGCTTTCGCACCGGCCCGTAGCCGAATCCGGCACCCCATTCGATGTCGAAGACGGAGCTCTGGCGCGAGAGAAACATGGTCAGACGCTCGAGACCGTAGGTGATCTCGGCCGAGATCGGCGACAGGTCGATCCCACCCGCCTGCTGGAAATAGGTGAACTGGGTGATCTCCATGCCGTCGAGCATGATCTGCCAGCCGACGCCCCAGGCGCCGAGCGTAGGCGATTCCCAGTTGTCCTCTTCGAAGCGGATGTCGTGTCGGGTGAGGTCGAGGCCGAGAGCTCGGAGCGAGTCGAGATACGTCTCCTGAACGTCGAGCGGCGAGGGCTTGAGAACGACCTGAAACTGGTAGTGCTTGCCGAGCCGGAAAGGGTTGTCGCCGTAGCGGCCGTCGGCTGGACGGCGCGAAGGCTGAACGTATCCGACGTTCCACGGCTCGGGGCCGAGAACGCGCAGGAAGGTTGCTGGATGCATGGTTCCGGCGCCGACCTCGATGTCGAGCGGCGTCTCGATCATGCATCCACGATCTGCCCAGAACTGCTGCAGCGTCAGAATCAGCGATTGAAAAGTCACCCGCGCCATCGGACACGAATTCTAGCGGAGAGTGAGCCGGAGTGCAGGACGGAGTCCTGAGTCCTGAGTCCTGAGTCCTGAGTCCTGAGTCCTGAGTCCTGAGTCCTGAGTCCTGAGTCCTGAGCAGCGAAGGATCGGTCGGAGGGAGAAGCACGTCAAGTGCGGCGGTATGCCGCCTGGTCTGTTCGGGTGGCACGCCGTGCCATGAGACGGACCGCGGACCGCGGTCTTCTAATTCAGCTTCGTGAAGAAACGCTCGAACCGCGGCGTCCAGTGATGGGCGCGGTCGAGCGAGAACGCCACGGCGAGGGCCCTGCCGACGATCCGCTGGCGGTCGATGTAGCCGATGTAGCGGCTGTCGTTGCTGTTGTCGCGGTTGTCGCCCATCACGAAGTACTTCCCCTGCGGGACGGCCACGGGACCGAACGAGCGCAACGCGGCAATCTGCGGAGTGAACATGACCTCGTGTTTCCGGCCGGCGAGCAGCTCGTCGGCGACGAAGACGATGCCCTGTTCGTCATCCGGCAGCGGACCGCGCGGCGAGGAGATCGGAACCGCGGCCCCGTTGACGAACAGCTGGTTGTTCACCATCGAGATCTGATCGCCTGGCAGGGCGATCACGCGCTTGACCAGACGCACCCCGTCGGCGGGCGAAAACAACACCACGATGTCGCCTCGGCGCGGGTTTCCCCACTTGAAGATCTCGATCGTTGTAAACGGAACCTTGAGGTCGTACGCCAATTTGTTGACGACGACCCGGTCGCCTTCCTGGATGGTCGGCTTCATCGAGCCGGTCGGGACGTCATTCCAGTCCGCCAGCGCGGACCGCAACGAGCTGATCACGAGCAGCATCAACAGAAAGACGCGAACCTCGTAAAAGACTTTCTTTGTATTCATCGCATCACTGCTTCCACGGATCGGGCCGGTTCAACGTTCCCCTTCAGCCGCCGTACTCCGTTCAGTAGTGGTCCAAAGGAGAAACCAGCATGAAAAAGTTCATCACCGCAGTCGCCCTCACCGCAGCGTTGGTGCCGATGGCCTACGCCGGCCAGCGCGGTCACTTCGGCGCGAGCGCCGAGGGCCTCGGTCATCACGGCGGCGCGGCCAAGGTTTTCGCGCAGCTGAACCTCACGGCTGAACAGACGGCGCAGATCAAAGCGATCCGCGAAGCCGACCGCCAGCAAAACCAGCCTCTCGTCCAGAGCTTCCGGACGAAACTCGCCGAGTACCGGCAGCTCAAGCAGGCCAACAATCCGAGTGCCGATGCAGCGAAAAACGCCCTTGCGCCGCTCGCCGAGCAGGTCCGGGCCGCGCGGACGGCCACCCACGAGCGCATCCTCGGCGTGCTCACGCCGGAGCAGCGCACTCAGTTGCAGCAACTCCGCGCCACCGGCGAGGCCTTCAGCCGCGGTTTCAAGGCCGGCCAGCGCATGGGGGTCATGAGCCAGCTCAATCTCACGGCGGAGCAGAAGCAACGGATGAAGACCATTCGCGCGGCCGACCGCCAGCAGAATCAGGCGCTCTACCAGAGCGTCCGCGCGAAGGTCGCCGAGTACCGCCAGCTCAAGCAGGCGAATGAGCCGAAGGCCGACGCCGTCAAGGCGGATCTCCAGGCGCTCCGGACGCAGGTGAAGGCGGCGCGGAGTGCCGCGCACGAAAAGATGCTCTCCGTCCTGACACCCGAGCAGCGCGCGCAGCTCGAACAGCTTCGCGCACAGCGGAAGTCTCAGCACTGAGTCGACTCCTGTTCTGATGCGAACCGCGCGCTGCGTATGCGGCGCGCGGTTTTCCTGTTGGAGTGCGGACGTCCTCGTCCGCATCGATCGGACGTCCTCGTCCGATCGTCAAAGGCCAGCGATCGCCGTATTCAGGACGCCGTTTCTGCGGTTCACCTAATGACCGCCGGACGAGGACGTCCGGCGGATGCGGACGGGGACGTCCGCACTCCAACCCCACCTGTGCTTAACTTCCCCGACACACATGACGCACCAGCGCTCGATTCACGACCTGAAAGGGCTCATCCTCTCCTTCCACTCGCTGATCGCCATCGAGACGGTCGAAGAAGAACGCGTACGCGCACTGCTCAACGACATTGCCGGCGATCTCCGGCTGCCGCTCTTCGAGTGGTCGATCGCCAGCGGCTTCAATCGCGTGCACGGCGCGAAGATCGAGGCGACGGAGGACCCGCTCGCCGCCCTGAAGCACATCGTGGGCATCGAGAACACCGACGCCATCTACATGCTCAAGGATCTCGCCCCGCACGCGGCGAACGCGAACGTGGCCAGGGTGCTCAGGGAAGTGGCACAGAAGCTGACCTCCACGCGCTCGGCCATCGTGGTCACGGGCGAGCCCATCGAGCTGCCGAAAGACATCGACCAGATCGCGGTGCACTTCGATCTGGAGATGCCGGATGAAGAAGAGCTGCGCTCGGTCGTCCGCAGCGTTCTCGATTCCGTGGGACGGCGCCAGCAGGTGCGCGTCGACCTCTCGCGAGACGATGCGCAGCGGCTCGTCCACTCGCTGGCAGGACTCACGCTCAATCAGGCCAGGCAGGTCGTGGCGCAGGCGATCATCACCGACAGTCAGCTGACCGTAGCCGACATCGACACGATCATCCGCACCAAGGGCGAGATCATCGCGCGCGGCGGTCTGCTCGAGTTCTATCCCTCCGAAGAGAACAGGTTCGAGCTCGGCGGCTTCTCCAAGCTCAAAACGTGGCTCGACAGCGCGCGACTCGGGTTCACCCCCGAAGCGCGCGCGCTGAACCTCGCTCCGCCGAAAGGCGTCCTTTTCGTCGGCGTGCAGGGCTGCGGCAAATCGCTCGCGGCGAAGTTCGTGGCGCGGCAGTGGCAGCTTCCGCTTCTGAAGCTCGATGCCGGGCGGCTCTACGACAAATACGTCGGCGAATCCGAGAAGAACTTCCGCAAGGCGACCACGCTGGCCGAAGCGATGGCTCCCGTCGTCCTCTGGATCGACGAGATCGAGAAGGCCTTCGCGCAGAGCGGCAGCGCCGATTCGGACGGCGGCCTCTCGCAGCGCCTGTTCGGTTCGTTCCTCACCTGGCTTCAGGAGAAGAAGGACGAGGTTTTCGTGGTCGGCGCGGCCAACGATCTGATGCGCCTTCCCGCCGAGCTCCTGCGCAAGGGCCGCTTCGACGAAATCTTCTTCGTCGATCTCCCCACCGCCGCGGAGAGAGGCGGCATCTTCTCGATCCACCTTCGCCTGCGGAAACAGGAGACGAGCGCGTTTGACATCGCAGCACTGGCGAACGCGTCAGACGGGTTCAGCGGCGCCGAGATCGAGCAGGCCGTCATCTCCTCGGCGTACCGCGCACTCCAGAATCACAAGCCGCTCTCGACCGAGGGGGTGCTGGAGGCCATTCGCTCGACAGTTCCGCTCTCCGTCACGCGGGCCGAGGACATCGAGAGGATCCGCAAGACCGCGGTCGGGCGGTTCATGCCGGTGTCGTGAGGGACTAGTGGCCTGTATTGGCCCTAGACCCTCGTGCCGCGCCGATTCACGATCGACATGAACTCGTCGCGGGTGCGCTCGTCGTTGAGGAACGCGCGGCGGAGGACGTTCGTCTCCATGAACGACGACTCCTGTTCCACGCCGCGCATGACCATGCAGAGGTGCACGCCGCCCATCCAGACCGCCAGGCCGCGCGGCTCGAGTATTTTCTCGATCGTGTCGGCGACGTCGTGAGCGAGATGCTCCTGCGACTGCAGCCTCCGCATGTGGACCTCGACGATGCGCGGGATCTTCGAAGCGCCGATGATCGTCGCCTCGGGGATGTAGCCGATGATGAATTGTCCGAAGAACGGCAGGATATGGTGCGCGCAGAGCGTCTTGTACGTTCCGCCGATGACGACCATGTTCTGGCAGTGTTCGTCAGCGGCCGAACACGCTTTCCGGAACAGCGTCGTCAGCTTCTTCACGTCCGTGTAGTCGTACCCGCTGGTCAGCGTCACCAGCGACTCCGCCCAACGGCGAGGCGTGTCGAGCACGTTCTCGTCGTCGAGGTCGACGTGCAGCAGCCGCAGGACCTCGCGCAGGTGATGCTGCAGCTTCTCGCGATTCACGGTCGGCCGCGGCCCGCTCAGGAGCCCTCGATCGTTGACGATGGCTTCTACTTCGGCGAGGACCACCGCGTCACCAATTCCTTCCGACGACTTCACTGATTTCATTCATCAACCTTTCAGAGCGGCGAGCCGGTCGAACGTGACAGCGCACCGGCGCAGCGGGTTACAGAGTGTACGCGTGGTACGGGTCTCGGGTGTCGGGGTCTGTGTGCGGCACGGACACTCTTGTCTGTGCACGACCGGGTGGGAAGTACAGACGGGAGTGTCTGTGCCATATCGGGTGTCTGCATCGACGCCCTCTCCCGACACCCCGCCAGCTGGCACCCCCATCCGCAATCTTGACCGCTGAATGAGCGTTCATTCATACTGTTTTGTTGTTCGTATCGCCGGGGCGGAACAAATCGTGTAGACGATTCCAGTCGAAGGAGTATCAGGCATGGCCGAAGCTAAGACCAAAGGCGCCGTGGAGGCGATGGAAATCGCCGAAGCGTCTCGCGAAACCGAGTGGGAGAAGCCATCGTTCGTCGGCGATCTCTTCCTTGGCAACCTCAATCTCGACCTCATCTACCCGTTCCCCGAGCAGCCGGCGCACGACAAAGCCGAAGCCGACGAGTTCCTGAAGAAGCTCGACCGCTTTCTCGCTGAGAACGTGAATGCCGACGAAATCGACCGTACGGGCGAGTATCCGCCCGAACTGTTCGACGGCTTCACGAAGCTCGGCGCGTGGGGAATGAAGATCCCCAAGGAATACGGCGGTCTCGGATTCACAGCGACGAATTACAACCGCGCCGTCGGCCTGGTCGCCACCTGGTGCGGTTCGAGCGTGGCCTGGCTCTCGGCGCATCAGTCCATCGGTGTTCCGCAGCCGCTGAAGCTCTTCGGCACTCCGGAGCAGAAGAGGAAATGGCTCCCGCGGCTGGCCAACGGAGCGATCTCCGCGTTTGCGCTGACGGAGCCGGGCGTCGGCTCCGATCCCGCCAAGATGCAGACCACGGCGGTGAAATCGCCCGACGGCAAGGGCTGGATCATCAATGGCGAGAAGCTCTGGTGCACGAACGGCACGAAGGCCGAGCTGATCGTGGTCATGGCCCAGACCCCGCCGAAGGTGGTGAAGGGGAAAGAGAAGAAGCAGATCTCCGCCTTCGTCGTCGAGACCGCCACGCCCGGATTTTCGGTGGAGCACCGTTGCCAGTTCATGGGCCTGCGCGGCATCGGCAACGGCCTGCTGCGCTTCAAAGACGTCTTCGTCCCGAACGACAGCCTGCTGTGGGGCGAAGGGCTGGGGCTGAAGCTCGCGCTCATCACTCTCAACACCGGACGGCTGACGATTCCGGCAGGCTGCGCGGCCAGCGGCCGGCGCATGGTCGCGATCGCGAAGGAATGGGCTGGCGAACGCGTGCAGTGGGGCCTGCCGATCGGCAAACACGAAGCCGTCGCGGCAAAGATCGCCTGGATGGCGTCGCACACGTTCGCCATGGAATCGATC
>JADGOA010000012.1 GCA_017883215.1 Thermoanaerobaculia bacterium
GACGGATGTCATGGTAGATGACGGGGAGGTGCTCAGGGGCCAGGGGTCGGGGGTCGGATCGCAAGACCGCTGCTCTCGCCTCCGAGCCCCGACCCCCGACCCCTCAGTTAAACTGGAAAACCGATGACGCGAACTCGAGCTCACGCCGCTGTAGTCGCGCTGTTGCTCGCCAGCGCAGCGGCGGCCGCACAGAACACCCTCCCGCATCTCGTCGTTATCGCGCCGGTCGCGAATATGTACCGGTCGCCCTCCGCCGACGCCGACGTCGTCTCGCAGACCGTTTTCGGCAGCGATGTCATCAGGGTCGACGCGACTCCCGGCTGGGAAAAGATCCGCACCGGCGACAGTTACACCGGATGGGTCCGGCTCGGCCGACTGAAGGCGCAGCATGGCGCGAAGCTCTACGCGAGCAGCGGCAGAGTCGCGCGCGTTTCGAGCCTTTTCGCCAGCCTCTATCGCGAGCCCGATCTGGAGAAACATCGCCCCGTGATCACGCTGCCGTTCGAAGCGAGCCTGGAGATCACGGGCGAGAAGGTGAACCCCGACGGCGACCTCTGGCTCTCCGCGCGTCTCCCCGACGGGGCGACCGCCTGGGTCCAGAGCGGCGACGTCTCTTTCGAAACCCGCCCCCTCTCGGTCGCCGCCGCCATCGAACTGGGGCGCCGGTTCCTCGGGCTCCCCTACCACTGGGGCGGCACGTCGAGCTTCGGGTTCGACTGCTCCGGCTTCACGCAGATGCTCATGCGCAACCGCGGCGTGACGATGCCGCGCGACACCGGACCGCAGGCCCGATGGGACGGCCTCGTCCCGATCCAGCGGGCCGAACTGCAACCCGGCGATCTCCTCTACTTCGGCAAGACACCGCAGAAGATCAACCACACGGGGATGTACATCGGCAACGGCGAGTTCATCCACGCCACACGCCACGAGCATCCCGTGGTTCAGATCGGCCGCCTCGACGACGCCCCCTGGACCACCCTCTACATCACAGCCCGGAGACTCAAATGAACCGACGCGAATTCGTGAAGAGCGCAGCCCTCGCTTCCGCGGTAACCTCGTTGCCGATGAACGCCATCGAAGCAGCCACCGGCACCCCCGCCGGCCATCCTGCGGTCGAAGCCAGCGTGGTGCGGCTGAACCTGAGGCACACATGGACAACGCACATGTCGTCCAGCCAGTACCGCGAGACGCTGCACGTGAAGCTCACCCGCGACGGCATCACCGGAATCGGCGAAGGAGCACCGATCGTCCGCTACAACGAGGACGCCGCACACGGGAAAGAAGCGGTGGAGTCGATTCGCGACCTGCTCACCTCCGCCTCGCCGGAACACTACGAGAAGGTGATGCAGGAGGTTCGCAAGCGCTTTCACGGCAACTACGCCGCGCAGGCGGCCATCGACATCGCGCTGATGGACTGGTTCGGCAAGAAGCACGGCCTGCCGCTCTACCGGCACTACGGGCTCGACGCCGCGGACGCACCGCTGACGACCTTCTCGATCGGCATCGACGATCCGGAAAAGACCCGCGCGAAAGTGGAAGAAGCGGCGGCGTTTCCGATCCTCAAGATCAAAGTCGGCCTCGACACCGACGAGGCCACCCTCGCCGCCGTCCGGGCGGTCACCAAGAAGCCGCTGCGTGTCGACGCGAACGAAGGATGGAAGAACAAGGAAGAGGCGGTACGAAAGATCAACTGGCTCGAGTCGCAGGGAGTCGAGTTCATCGAGCAGCCGCTTCCCGCGGAGATGCTCGAGGAGACGAAGTGGGTGCGCAGCCGCGTGCACATGCCGATCATCGCCGACGAGGCCTGCCTCAACCTCGCCTCGATCCCGAAGCTCGCCGAGTCGTATGACGGCGTGAACATCAAGCTCGACAAGTGCGGCGGCATGCAGCAGGCCTACGCGATGATCAAGACCGCCAAAGCATTCGGCATGAAGACGATGCTCGGCTGCATGGTCTCGAGCTCGGTGTCCGTTACCGCTGCCGCGCACCTCTCCCCGCTCGTCGACTACGCCGACCTCGATGGGAACCTCCTGATCGCGAATGACCCGTACGCCGGCGTGAAAGTCGTCAACGGCAAGCTGGTGCTTCCGGACGGGCCGGGACTGGGGCTCACGACTCCGAAGTCCTGAGTGTCGGCACGCCGGAGGCGTGACAGAAGGTAGCCAGGGGTCGCCGCGGCGACCCCTGGATTGCAGCCACCCGTCACCAGTGCAGGCACCCCGGCAGGGTGCCAGAGAACGATGTACGGATGGCTGGCACCCCTGCCGGGGTGCGCACCGACAACTGCCCTGTCATCCGGTGGTCGCCTGGCGGCGACCGCCGGCTACCTTCTCAGACGCCTCCGGCGTCTGGATGGGCCGTCAACCTCTGAAGTCAACGCGCTTTTCCGTAGTCCAGCATCACTTGCTCGCAGCGCCTGACGTCGTCTTCGCTGATCTCCCACATCTTCTTCGACGACACGACCGCGGCGAGCTTGGCGAACAGGGCTTCGTCGATGAACGGCGTGACGTTCCCGCTCTGATACTCCCGCTCCTTCTCGCCGTACAGGCCGAGGAAGGTCTTGTCGTTGAACCACGACTCGCGGTTGCGCTCGGCCATCTTCTGCAGGAGCTCGGCGCTCGGATTGCGCTGCAGAAACTCGAAGAACATGCCGCTGGCCGGCAATCCCGGGAAGAACCACTCGCCGCTGAAGACCTGGATCACGTCTTCGCTCTCGTCGCGCAGAACGGGGGTGATGAAGTTGACGCCGTGCGCGGTGGCGTGCGAGTGAAAAGCGAGGAGGTCGCCCGTCCTGAGCGCGATGTGCTGCCAGTGGGCGGCGGCTTGATGGCCGTCGAGCATCTCCCGGACGTGGGAGCGCATGGAGGCCGGCTCGGATGGCTGCACGACGGCGATCATCGTCGTCTGCAGCTCGGGGCTGAGATCGACGCCCTCCCCCACCTGCATGGCGAACGTCAGCGACTGATCGCCTGCACCGGCGACCCATTCTTTTCGTTTTTCGTAGACGACGTGCTCGGGCGTGCAACCGAAGATCGTCCGGAAGATCACGTAGGCGACGTTGTAGAGCTGCGGTTGAACCAGCAGCGTCATGTGATCGACTTTGAAGTTCAGAAAGTCTGGGCGTTCCAATCTGCCCTCCTGTTTCCTCATGCGCGAGCGGGGCGAATCATGTCGCATCTTCGAGGGCCGAGGGCCAAGGGCTTAACTCGGCCCTCGGCCCTTGGCGCAGTTGCACCAGCAGCGGCGGAGCCGACGCGCAGGCGGCAAGAAGAGCGATGACGAACGAGGCAACCCAGCGCATCCTCCGATTGTAGATGGAGTGCGGACGTCCTCGTCCGGCGGTTTCCGATCAGAGGCTGTACTGAAATTCAGCCCGCCAACGTCGAATTCACCACAGAGGCGCAAAGCTCACAGAGAGTCCACAGAGAGTCTCTGTGTGTCTCCGTACCCTCTGTGCCTCTGCGGTGAAATTCGGTGGCAGGGCTGCGGGCGAGGACGTCCGCACTCCATTACACTGCACGCCGTCCGAGGTCGTGACTGATGTCCAATACGATCGTCGCTGCGGCGGCGCAACCGGCGGAAGCGATGGAACCGGTACCGGCGTACTCCTGGTACGCGCTGGCCATCCTCACCACGGTCTACGTCCTGAACTTCCTCGATCGGACGCTGATCTACATCCTCTTCACGCCGATCAAGAAGGAGATGGCGTTCAGCGACCTGCAGCTCGCGCTGCTCGGCACGACGTCGTTCGTCGTCTTTTACACGTTGCTCGGCATCCCGTTCGGGCGACTGGCCGATCGCACGGTCCGCAAGAACCTCATCGCCATCGGCCTCGTCATCTGGAGCCTCTTCTCCGGGCTGACCGGATTCGCCGACAGCTTCTGGACGTTGTTTTTCTGCCGCGTCATGGTCGGCGTCGGCGAGGCCACACTCGGCCCCGCCGCGCTCTCGCTGCTCAGCGACTACTTCCCCGTCCGCATGCGCGCCACCGTGCAGTCGGTGTACGGCGCCGGCATCGCCATCGGCGGCGGCCTGGCGTTCTTCCTCGGCGGCTGGATCGGCCAGGCCCACGGATGGCGGTGGGCGTTCTACCTTCTCGGATTTCCCGGACTCATTCTGGCCGTGCTGGTCTTCCTGCTGCGCGAGCAGCCCCGCGGAAAGACGGAGACGAGCGCGTCGATGAGCGGCAGCAGTGACTGGAAGATCCTCTTCCGTTCAGTGCCGCTGCGCTACATCTACATCGGATACGCCCTCTTCGGCCTGGCCTCGAACAACCTCGCCATCTGGGTGCCGACGTTCTTCGTGCGAGTGCATCATCTGAGCATTCTGGTCATCGGCATGGCGGGAGGAATCCTGTCGATCATCGTCGGCATTCCGGCCATGGTGCTGGGCGGTTACTTCTCCGATCGCTTCAGCCGGATATTCCGTGGCGGCCGGATGGCATTCACGGCCTCTGCCGCGCTCGCGTCGATCCCGCTCTGGATCGTGCTGCTGTTCACGAACAACCTCATCCTGCTCGTCATCGTGAACATCGTCCTCTACGCGCTCGCCATCATGTGGGTGGGGCCGGCCACCGCGGACGTGCACGATCTGGCCGGGCCGCATCTGCGGGGGCTCGCGATCGGCATCTTCTTCTCGAGCGTGAACCTCATGGCCTACGGCATCGGCTCCCCGCTGATCGGAAAAGCGAGCGACCTCCTCGGAGTGGCGACGGATGCCGGGCAGATGCGGCTGTCGCTGCTGATCTGTCCCGCCGCATGCGTGCTCGGGGCGGCGTTGCTGTGGATGGGAAGCCGAAGGTTGGCGTCCGAAAAAGCGGCGTAGTTGGAAGGATGGGGCGGCAGAACCCCCGATTGCGCAACCTGAACCGATCACCGTAGGGCACGGCTGCGCTTCACGTATCCGTGAGTCATGACCGCATCGAACTGCCCTTCCACTCCACGTAGACTTCTCCCACCCTCCCGTCCCCGCGCCTCTCGAACACCATCTTCGTCCGTCACCGCCGCGCGCGATTCGCTGTACGATTTTCGCTTCCAAATCACACCATCAACAGGAGGAAGCCACGATGGAAAACCACGAATTCTTTGTAAAGCGATGGGAATCCGAACAGCCCGCGTTCGGCAAAGTGCTGCGCGCCATGCCCGGCGACCAGCTCGCGTACCGGCCGCACGAGCGCTCCAAGAGCGCCGGGGATCTCGCCTGGCAACTCGCCGAGGAGCAAGGCCACCTCTGCAATCTGCTCGAGAGCGAAAAAGGGGAGATCCATTGGGTCGAGCGGCCCCGCCCCGCCACGGCCAAGGAGATCGTCACCGCGTGGGAGACCGCGACGGGAAAGCTGCGCGGTCAGCTGCAGAAGCTCGACGCATCGACGTGCGCCCGCCCGGCAAAGATGCTCATGGGCGGTACTCCGGTCTGGACCGACACGATCGGAAACATGCTGTGGGGCTATCTCTTCGACATGGTCCATCACCGCGGCCAGCTCAGCACCTACCTCCGCCCGATGGGAGGCAAAGTGCCGGCGATCTACGGACCGTCGGCCGATGACAGCGGCGAATGAACGGAGTGCGGACGTCCTCGTCCGCCGTCGCCGGGCGTCCGCGCCCGGCGACTGTTCATCGCGGTGACGCCGCACTTGAGCGAATGCCACGACCCCTCACCCGGCCTTCCGGCCACCCTCTCCCCGTTCGCTTCGCTCACGGGGCGAGGGGTCTCGATGAGGGGACTGCTGCGCGCTTTCGAGAGCCTTCTCCCCCGCGCCAGCGGGGTGACACCGGGGGGTGCGGACGTGCTGCTGCGCGTCCCTCCGCTCTCTAATTCTCAGGGTATGAAGCCGCGAATGGTCCGCACCACCGCGCCGGGCCGGTCGACCTTCACTTCGACCGTCCTGTATTTCTGATCCTTCTTCGACGACTCGGTGTTGTACGCGATGAGGTACTGCGAGCGGAGATCGTTCTCCAAACGCGCATAGGTCTCGTCCAGCTGGTCGGTGTTGTGGATGAACCAGGCCACGCCGCCGGTCTCTGCGGCCAGCGCTTTCATCTTCGCCGCCCCGCTGAAGTCGCCGAAGCCCAGGCCGATGCCGATGAAGTAGATCGGGACGTGAGAGGCGCGGACGTAGGCGAGCAGCTCGTCGTAAGTCACGCGCGAAGTCGTGTCTTCACCGTCGGTGAGGACGATGAGGGCCTTCCTTCCCTGGACGCCGCGGAAGCGATACAGCCCGGTGATGATGGCGTCGTAAAGCGAGGTTCCTCCTTCCGCGTTGGGGATGTCTTCGACCTGCGACTCCAGCGCGGGGAGGCTGCTGACGAAGGGAGCGAGCTTGGTCGGATCGAAGGCGAATCCGCCGACGAAGGCGCGATCGCCCGATTTGATGATCCGCTTCAGAAACTGGGCGGCCGCCTTTTTCGTCGCCTCCATGCGCGGCTTCATGCTGCCGGAGTGGTCGACCAGCAGCCCCGCCGCAATCGGCAGGTTCGACGCGAAATTGAAGGTCGTGATCGTCACCGGCTTCGCATTCTCGAAGACGTGGAAATCGTTCTTCGAAAGATTCACCACCGGCGCGCCGGAAGCATCCGTGACGCTGACCGGCAGCTCGATGAGGTTGACCTCGATCGACTCGCTGAAGTGCTCCCCGTCGAGGAAGAGGAGATCGGCGGCTTCGTAGTTCGTCTCGTCTACGATCGACGCGCGGACGAACTCGATGCCGGCCAGGCGTGCCACGGGAATGTCGATCGCGTACGGCGGATTCGGCCAGTCGATGAGCTTCTTCTGGCCGGCGAAGAGCGTGGCCTGTTTGATCTGCGTCCCTTTGGGGTTCTGAACGCTGACCTTGAAGTGCGCGATGCCGTCGGGGGTCACGGTGCGGGTGATCTTGGCCTCGAGCGGCATCTCCCGCTCGTTGACCACGAAAGCGTCGGCATCGACATAGCGGCCCTGCTCGTCGTAGCCGACGGCGCGCACTTCCACCCGCTTGGGCAGCTCTCCGAGGTCGAGCTCCGCACGATAGGGCGGGGCGTTGCGCGCCATGATCTTCTTTCCCTCCACCCAGAACTCGACGCGCTTCACCACCGGTTTGGTCTCGACTTCGACGATGAAGAGGTTGGGCGCTACGTCCCGCCGCGGCGGGATGATCTTCACGGCGCCGCTCGTCTCCGGCACCACGCTCTCGGCGATGACGGCGTCGGCCCCCGCTCCTTCGCTGGCGACGAACACCTTGTTCGTTCTGGCGATCGCAAACGTGGCGGTCCCCTTTGCGACGATCACCGGGGTGTCTTCTTCGAGCGGGACCATCAATGATGCTTCGACATCGGCGTTGCCGGGCGGCAGGGTGAGCACAGCGGCCACAGAGGACGGCCGCGACGGATCGACCGGCCAGCGGAAGCGTTTGACCACGCTCCCCGATTCGGAGACCGAGCCGGTGATGACGAGCGGCACGCCGGGCGGAACTCCCTGCGGAATGGCGAAGCGCATGGTGAGGCGCACCACCACGCCGTCGGCCGCGTCGCCGAGCGGCTCCGAGGTAATCGTCATCTTCGCCGGATCGGCGGCAAGAGCGGCGGCAGCGGCGAAGAAAAGCGACAAAGCGCACACAGCGGTTCGCATGGCCGGAAGAACAGGCGAAGAGCGTGCCCGTCATCCCGCCACCCCTGTCATACAATCGCCGCGTTCCTCCGCCGGTCCTGGTGATGAACATGCCTGACGTAGAAGCGACGCGGTGCCGAGTCCACCCGGGCATCGCCTTCATCGTCACCCTCGCCTGCTCCGCGCTCGCGCAATTCCTTCTCCCCTCGCGCCTGATCACCGGTTATGACACTCCTCGCATCGCGGCATTCGGCGTGTTGCTGCTGTCGTCGTTCGCGCTGTGGGGTTTCGGCTTCATGACGATGCGGAAGGCGGGAACAGGCGTCGAACCGGGCAACCCCGTCAGCGCTCTGGTGACCTCCGGCCCGTTCCGATTCTCGAGAAACCCGCTCTACGTTGCGCTCGTCTGCTGCTCGCTCGCATTCGCTGTTCTCGCGAACTCGCTCTGGTTTGTCGCCGGGACGCTCGTGCTCTGGCTCGCCCTGCAGCTCGTCGTCATTCCGTCAGAGGAGCGCTGCCTCGAACGCCGGTTCGGCGAGGCTTTCCACGCATACGGTGGCAGTGTCAGACGATGGATCTGAATCGGGGGTGCTGGGACCATGGAACCGACCACACTTCTCAACCAGCGCGAAGGGATCACGCGCCATCACATCACCATCCTGGGGATGGCCTGGGCCGGATGGCTCTTCGACTTCTATGACCTGATGCTCCTGTCGTTTCTCCTCGTCCCGATCAAGCGCGATCTCGGACTGAGCAACTGGGAGCTGTCGTTTCTGCTCGGCACCACGCTCGCCGCCACTGCAATCGGCGGCATCGTCTTCGGCACGCTGGCCGACCGCTTCGGCCGGAAGCGGATCCTCACCTGGACCCTCCTCACCTACTCCGTCGGAACGTTCGCCTGCGGACTCGCGCACGGATTCTGGCCATTCCTGCTGTTTCGCATCGTGACCGGGCTCGGCGTCGGAGGTGAATGGGCCACCGGCCAGACGCTGATCGGCGAGACCTTTCCGGCCCGCCTGCGGGCGCGGTATGCGGCTGTCATGCAGACTGGCGCACCGCTCGGCATCCTGCTCGCGTCGCTGGTGGGATCGTTTCTCGAGCCGGCCTTCGTCTCCGCCTTCGGAGCGGAGTGGGGATGGCGGGCCTGCTTCCTGGTCTCGGTCCTTCCGGCCGTTCTGGTCGTCGTGATTCGGAAACACATGCCCGAGTCAGACGTGTGGGAGTCGCAACGCGACCGCGAGATCCCGTCGACCACGGGTCTTCTGAGCGAGCTGCGGAGCGATCGCGCGCTCCGCCGTCTGTTTCTGCTCGGCCTGGTGCTGGCGCTGGCCGACATGTCCGCGTACTGGTTCACGTATACATGGATGCCCAAGTATCTCTACGACCAGCTGGGCTTCTCTCTGGCCCGGTCCGGCATCTGGATGATCGTGACCCAGGTGGCGGCCTTTGCGGGCTACCTCTCGTACGGCTTCGTGGCGGACTGGAAGGGACGCCGCTGGGCCTACAGCATTTTTTCGCTCATCTGGGCGCTGGGCCTGCTGGGCATCACCTGGTTCTGGGGGGCCATCGGCGCTGTGCCGTGGCTGCCGCTGGTCTTCATGATTCTGGTCGGCCTCGGCACCGGCAACTTCTCCGGCTACGGCCCGATTTTCTCGGAGCTCTTTCCGACACGGATCCGCTCCAGCGCAATGGGAACTGCGTTCAACCTCTCCCGCGGAGTGCAGTTCTTCACCCCGCTGATCATCACCTGGATCACGACGCTGCCCCTTGCGCGAGGGCACGGTCTCGGCGCCGGCATTTCGGTCGGGGCGTTCTTCGCCGTGTTCACCGGCCTGTGGGTATGGCTGTTGCCCGAGACGCGCGGGACGGAGATCACGAGATGAAGCGTGTAGTGTGTAGCGTGCAGGGAATCACTCCATGGCGCTGAGCGCATTTGAAGACAAGGACAAAAAGCCGGGAGCGAAGGAGCTCGACCGCATCCTCGGCGCGTCATCCGCGCTCTGGAAGCAGCTCGTCGACGACATTGGCAGATCGCACCCGCCCATCGCCGAGGTCTGGAACTTCGCCGGCACGAAGTTCGGATGGTCGCTGCGGCTCAAGCGGAAAGACCGCGTCGTGCTCTACATGACTCCGCAGTCCGGACACTTCCTCGTCGGCATCGTGCTCGGCGACAAGGCAGCGAAAGCCGCACATGGCGGTGGACTGCCGGCAGCAGTGGTCGGTCTCATCGACAGTGCGCCGCGGTATGCGGAAGGCCGCGGAATCCGGCTGCCGGTCGTCAGCCCCGAAGACCTCCACGCGGCAGAGAAGCTCGCGGCGATCACGATGGTTTCGTGACTCCTGTGGCACCAGCACTCTTGCCTGTGCTTTGAAATGGCACAGACAAAAGTGTCTGTGCCACAGTTCGGTCACCAGCCAACGCGCTACACTCCCTCTCGCCATCTCGGTCCCGGAGGACACTCAATGTTGCCGCTTCGTCGCGCTGCAGCCGCCGCCGCATTTGCTGTCCTCGCTCTGACCTCGTCCGCGCAGGCGAACATGCTCACAGACGCTCCATCTCAATGGGCGAAAGGTCCGGCCGGCCTCATTCATTACAAGACGTGGGGCAGGGGGAGCGAAGCGCTCGTATTCATCCACGGCTGGACATGCGACATGACCTACTTCGGCGAGCAGGTGCCGCACTTCGCCGATCGGATGCGGGTGATCACCATCGACCTCCCGGGGCATGGCGCCAGCGACAAGCCCGACGTCGACTACACCCAGGCGCTATTCGCGGAAAGCGTGCGGCGCGTACTCGACGACGCCCACGTGAAGCGCGCCGTGCTCGTCGGACACAGCATGGGGATGTCGGTGGCGCGGCAGTTCTATCGCACCTGGCCGAAGCGCACCCTGGGCATCGTCTCGCTCGACGGCTCGGTCAAGGCAATGATCACCGACCAGAAGACGATCGACAAGATCCTGGCGAGCCTCAAAGGGCCGGGATACCTCCCCGCCGCAACGATGATGGTCGACGGCATGCTCGCAAACGCTCCGGAGACCCCGTACAAAGCTCAGATCCGGGACGTCATGCTGGCGACGCCGCAGAAGGTGGTCGCCAGCGCAGCCGCCGGCATGTTCGATCTGTCGCTCTGGAACGACGACCCGATCAAGGTCCCGGTGCTGCTGCTCCACGCAAAGTCGGCAATGTGGAACGCCGATTACGAGAGGTACGCGCACACGATCATCCCGAACCTCGACTATCGGGTGCTCGAGGGAGTGAGCCACTTCCTGCACACGGAGAAACCGGAAGAGGTCAACATGTTGATCGATGGGTTTCTCGTGAAGAACGAGCTGCTGGGGCAACGAGCAAAGTGACACCTGCCCGGAGGAACGGATGAAGAACGCATCGGTGATCATCGGAATCGGCGGACACGTCGTATCGATCGACCCCACCACGGGGAACGAGTTGTGGAGGACCAAACTGAAAGGTTCGGACATCGTCACGACGGTTCTCCTGAATGGCCGCGTTTACGCCGGCACCAAGGGCGAGCTGTTCTGCGTCGACGCACAATCCGGCAGCGTTCTGTGGCGCAACGACCTCAAAGGCCTCGGTCTCGGCCTCGTCGCATTCGGCCGCGATGAAGACGCCGCGATCGCGGAGCGGGTCATCGCGCAGCGCCGCGCCGCCGCGCTCGCCGGAGACTGAACAACCGTCACGGAGGAACAGATGAAAAACGCTTCCCTCATCACCGGCATCAGCGGCCACGTGGTGGCCATCGACCCGACGACCGGTAGTGAGTTGTGGAGAACGAAGCTGAAGGGCTCCGACATCGTCACGACGGTTCTTCAGGACGGCCGCATCTACGCGGGAACGAAGGGCGAGCTGTTCTGCGTCGACCCCTCGTCCGGAGCCGTTCTCTGGCGCAACAACCTCAAAGGCCTCGGTCTCGGCCTCATCGCCTTCGGCAACGATCAGGACATCGCCGCCGCGGACCGCGTCATCGCGCAACGCCGTGCCGCCGCCGCGGCGGCAGGGGCAGGGGGATCGTAAGTTGCGAATCTCGCCGTAGGGCACGGCTGCGCCGTGCCGAACTCCCGTGGGTGGCGGTGCCTGCATTCCCCCACCCACCATGGTTCGGCACGGCGCAGCCGTGCCCTACGGTAGTCGCTCGCAACCGCCCGTTTCGAACAATGAACCGTGACGCCCGGCGTTGAGGCGCGGGCGAGGGCGTGCGACGTTGGTCGGGTTGAAAGGAGATCACTGGATGCGAAGAGTTCTATCGATCCTGCTCTCGGTCGCCTTCTGCCTCATCGCCACGATCGCGCTCGCCGTGAAAGTCCCCGAGAAGGTCACGGTCGGCGAGGCCGCCAAGAAGCAGACGCCCGTCACCTTCGACCACGCCAAGCACGCCACGACGCTGGTCAAGACCTGTGACACCTGCCATCACGATCAGAAAGGTCTGACGAAGGACGCGAAGACCGAGGTGAAGAAGTGCTCGGCGTGCCACCTCGATCCTAAGGACAAAGCCACCAGCATGCGGGACATGGCGCTGACGAAGAACCCATTCCACGTCCGCTGCGTGGGCTGCCACAAGGCAGAGAAGAAGGGACCGGTCGCCTGCACCGGTTGCCATCCGAAGAAGAAATAGTCGCCCGCTCCTGCAGAATGCTCACGACGGCCGCGACTTCGCGGCCGTCGTGATTTCTGGTCCCGTGCGTCAGTCACGTGGGTCACGAAGAAGGGGTCAGGGGCAGGGGGTCAGGGGTCGGAGGCGACGACACCGGAAGCGACCTCCGACCTCCGACCCCTGACCCCCGAGCCCTGATCTGAAAAGAGGTCGCGAGGTTTCCAGGTGGAAACGGGCCTTCACCTCGCAACCGTGGGACTATCGATCAGGCCCCTTCTGTGCGAAACACGGGCAACGACCGAATGCCATACCGATTTCTGCGATATATCCCGAAGAACCACCTCAGCCGGGTGGTCGGCCGGCTGGTGCACGCGCGCCTGCCGCGGCCGATCGCGCGGCGGCTCGTGCGCTGGTTCGCCGACGCCTACGAGATCGACGTCAGCGCCGCGAGCAAGCCGATCGACGACTATCCGTCCATCGGAGACTTCTTCGTCCGCGACCTGCGCGAGGGGCTCCGGCCGGTCGAGGGCGACTTCGTCAGCCCGGTCGACGGCGTGCTCAGGAGCTTCGGGACGGTATTCGGCGGCCGCCTCGAGCAGATCAAAGACAAGAGCTACGGCGTGGCCCACTTCCTGGGCGACGACGGGAACGTCACCCGGTACGAGAACGGCGCCTTCTTCAACCTCTATCTCTCACCGCAGGATTACCACCACGTGCACTCCCCTGTCGGCGGGAACATCGTGCGCAGCGTTCACATCCCGGGGAAGCTCTGGCCGGTCAACGACTGGTCGCTCGGCAACATCGACGAGCTCTTCTCGATCAACGAGCGGGTGGTCACGTATATCGAAGGTTCGCTCGGCATGGTCGCCGTGGTGATGGTCGGCGCGACGAACGTCGGACAGATCTCCGTCGTGTACGACTCGTTCGTGTCGAACCGTCCCTCCGTCGACCGCCTCGCCATCCGCGACTACGACCCCCCCGTCGCGATCGCCGCCGGCGCCCGGCTGGGTACCTTCAACATGGGATCGAGCGTCGTCGTCCTCGTCGAGCCCGGCCGGATCGACCTCCGTCGCGTCCGCCTCGAGGCGGGACAGAAGGTTCACTACGGCTCCGCGGTCCTTCACGCAGGTGCACGGTGACCGGTGCGCGGAGATCGGTGCACGGTGCACCTCAAATCAATGTCTCTGCGCGGCGTCTGCTTTGCGAAGCAGTTTCCGGCAGGGGCCGGCGATCCGCTCGGCCATGAGCGCGTAGCCGCGAGCGTTGGGGTGGATCTCGTCGCTCTTGAGCTTCGGGTCGGTGAGGATGCCGGCGAGGACGTTGGGGACGAAGAGACACCGCTCGTCCCTGGCGACGCCTTTGTACATCTTTTCGTAGTTTGCGCTCAGGCTCGGGAAGCGAAAACCGAGGATGACGACCATCGCGCCGGCCCCCTGAATTCTGCGCACGATTGTTCGGAGGTTGGACTCGGTCGACGAGATGGCCATGCCGCGGAGAAAGTCGTTTCCGCCGAGGCCGATGAGGACGACCCGCGGATTGCGCGCGAGAACATCGGCGTCGAGACGGGCCAGCGCGCCTTCGGTGGTGTCGCCGCTGACACCGGCATTGACGACCGGCTGCGCGATCAACGCCGAGAGTCTGGAGGGATAGTCTTCCCCTGGTGCGGCACCGTACCCGGCGGTGAGCGAATCGCCGAACGCGATGATGCTCGCACCGCTCGAATCGAGGTTCCTGACCTTCGCATAGGGCGATGGCCAGAGGGCCCAGACGATTGCGATCAGCAGCGCGCCGGCGGCGGCGACGACTTTCCACCGCGCCGGCAGCACGCTCTGGCGTGAAACCGGAACGCGCTGCGCAACCCGCGGAGAACCGCTGCGATTGGGCGGCCGCATGGGAGCAATGCTAACAGCGGGGAGGTGGGGTGGTCGGTGCTCGGGGGTCGGAGGGTACGCGCTTTGTTCCGAGCACCGACCACCGAGCACCGAGCACCCTTTCGACCACCGAGCACCCTCTCATTCCGATGGGATGACACGGCGGATGACACGGGCTGCGAACAAGAGTCCGCTTGGCGTACTATGTTTGATATCCATCAACATCGGGAATGCTTTTGGAGCGAGCCGTCGTTCCGAAACGCCGGAGGATAGGGGAATGAAGATACTCACGAGCACGGCTATCGTTGCCGCTGCATTTGTTGCCTTCACTATTCCGCAGATCGCCAACGCTGCGGATGGTGGACAGGTCAAGAACGACTTTTTCACGATCGCGCTGCCGGCAGGCTTCAGCGAGTTCGCCACGCAGACCCAGACGACCCCGGGCGCCGATGGCAAGAAGATCGAGACGACCAACTGGGTCTCGAAGGCTCCCACAGGCGAGGCAGTCATCGTCACGGTCAGCAAGATGCCGGGCAAGATTCTCGATCCGGAGAAGCTGTTCGCCAGCACGCGCGACTCCCTGCTCAAGACGGTGAAGGCGACTCTCGAGTCGGATGAGAAGCGGGAGGGGGATGTGCCCTCTGCGCGTCTTCTGTTCCACAGTGACGGCGCATTCTTCCGCTCACGCTTCGTGGCCAACGACGACCGTTTCTACCAGCTTCTTTACGTCGGCCGCTCCGCCGACCAGCGCTCCGCGCCGGCCGTCGCTCAGCTGTTCGAATCCTTCCAGATCAACGCCGCTCCGGCGCCTGTTCAGGCAGCAGGAGTAGCCCCCACCGCAAAACCGAACTAGCGGAAGCGGGCCATGCGCCTTCGTTCGCCCTTGTCCCCTCGCCCGCGGGGGGACAAGGGTTTCACGCTGAGTAGGGCACGGCTGCGCCGTGCCGAACTCTCGTGGGCGGGGGATGCCCACCCACGGGGCCCGTGCCCTGCGTGATCAACCCTTGCTGCCGATCGTGACCGTCTTTCGATCGCCCTTGCCTGCGTCGTAAGCGATGGATAGAACGCGGCCGACGGCTGCGGTCTGGCCCGCTGCAGCGGCGATGTCGATCAGGTACCGGCCGATCGCGCGAACGTAGAGCACCTGCGAAAAGAAACCGTAGAGATCCTCGAAGATGGTCTCGATCTTCGAGGAGGCCAGCGTCCCCTCGCCGACGGCGGCTCCGAGCAGTCTCGCTCCTGTCGTCCAGGTCGAATAGTGCGACACGATCTGCGGATGGCCGTCGATGAGGCTGCGCAGCGTCCACATGTGCGCATCCGTCGCGTCGAGCTGCGCCATGGCCGGGTCGGCCGCATGCAATGCGTGCCGAACCACATCGCACGCTTCGCCCGCGCCGGCCTGTTCTGCAAGCACGACCCGCCATGCCGCGGCATACAGTTCCCGCCGCGTCTGCCAGCTGGAGCGGGCGGCGAACGTTCCCCACGGCATCGCGGCCGCAATCGCTCCGGCCATCCCACCGCAATCGCGGACGCCGGCCAGCGGCGCGATCTGCCGCAGGACCTGCTTGTCGAACGTGAGCTGATACCGCGCAGTCACGGTTCTCGATCCGATCGCCGCCAGCATCTCGCGCAGCTCGTGCGGGCGCTCGCTGGCAATGATCGCCCAGAGCGAGGCCGTGTCGACGATTGCAGCGATCGCTTCCGGGGTCAGCTTCCGGGGCGTGGCCGTCATCGCCAGCGCCAGTCCGAAATCGAAGTCCGACGTTTTCGGCTCGACCGCATACGCCGCCATCTCCGCGCGGAAATCGAAGTCGAACTGGCCGATGCTCCAGTTCTTCGCGCCGCCAAACGAACGCGCGCCGATGTAACTGATCATGGAGCGGGTGCGGTCGCGTGAGCGCCGCGTGCGAATCGTGAGCCTGGAGCGGTCTCGGTCGCCGATCTCGAACCACTTCCCGATCCCGAGGCTGAATCCGTGCGCCGAAGAGCGCACCACCGTCGTTTCGTCGAGGTAGCGCGTCAGCTGCAGCGCTCCGCTCTCCGCCTCCGCCAGCAGCGGCGAGACGTCCTGCGCCACCAGCGAGGAGTGCAGCCTTCGCAGTTGCGTCTCGGTCAGCGGCGCTTCCACGATGTACTGCGTCGACTCCAGTCGCGAGTAATCGTAGTTCCACGACGCGCCGATCCGCGTCTCCGCTGCCTCTTCGAGCTTCGCTTCCACGGCGGACCGCAACCGGCCGAGCTTCCCTTTCGCTTCGGCCGCGAGCGCCACCACCGGATCGAGGCCGAGCGCTTCCATCACGGCATCGAAGATTCGTTTTTCGTCACCGGTCAGATCCGCGCCGGTCGCTTTCGAGAGGATGTGATCGATCGTGGCGAGCCCCTCGCCGAAGTAGCCATGGAGGACCGACTCCGCCGCTTCCGCAACGGCGGAGGGATCGGCGAATGAAGCCGTGACGCTGACGGTCGCGGCGAATGCCGTGCCGCGGCTGGAGGCCTTCCGCACGCCGCCGTGCAGCGTTCCGCTCTGGTCGCGCCAGAAAACGATGACGAAGTCGTCGGTCAGCGTCACCTTGAACGACGATGACGCGCCGGCACGTGCCGCCACTGCGAAGGTTTTCGACGTCGGAAGAAGTGAGGCGATGTCGCTGAGCGTCTTGGCGAAAATGTCCGACCAGCTGACGGAGACGAAGAACAGGAGATCTCCCCGCAGCTCGTAATAAAGCGCTTCGCCTCTTCCGAGGGCGGCGACGTGATCGACGTCCAGGGCCGTCCGGGCGCTGGCGAGATCTGCAAGAACACCGGTGTCAGCGCGATCGAATGGGTTGTGCCTCCGGTAATCCGAGAGCACGACCTGCGAGCTGGCCGAGACATTGATGCCGGCGCCGCGCAGTCTCGCCGTGGCGTCCGCGGTCAGCTCACCGACGAGCGAGTAGCGGAGCCAGGCATTCTGCGCGTTGTACGGAATCCTGGGATCGACGAGCTCCCCATCGGCCGTGAACGTTCCCGCCACACCGATCACATGTTCGTCGTCATCGTCTTGCGGGTCGTTGAAGGCGTGAATGGCGAGCGTGGCTGTGCCCGCCAGCGTCACTCCCACATCCCTGATGGCCAGCCTGGGCGCTTCCTTCACGGCGACCGACGCAACCGCGGACCTGTCGAGCTGCGAGACCGTCCTGCCGAGAAACTGGTCCTTCACCGAATCCCAGTCGATGATGCGGATCAGCGGCATCGGTTCAGTGTATCGCTGGGACGAGCGGGTAGCGGGTTGGGGGGCGCGCCGGCTATGCGGTGTGTGTCTTTCACCACAGAGGCACAGAGGACAACGAGGAACACTCCCGGTGCCCCCTCTGTGCTCTCTGTGCCTCTGTGGTGAATTGATCCTTCGCCGTCTTCGCGGCTTAGGACAACGGGATGCGCGTTGGGCGCGCGCTGCGGTAGAGTCTGGCCAGGATGACGAGCGACGTCCGCCGCTCCACCGCTGCAACGTGCGCCCTCATCGCGACGGCAGCCGTGACGGCCGTGTTCCTGACGCGCTTCCGGCCTTCGCTGCTGCTCCTGACAGAAACGCTTCGTCCTGCAGCGGCGGCCCTCATCGTGGTTCTCGCCGCGATCGGCTGCGGCTCCGCGGCAATCGCGCTGTCGCGGAAGTTCTTCGTGACGCATATCGAGGCCGCGATCCCCACCGCCGCTCCCCTCTCCGATGCCCTCGCGATCGGCTACGCGGTCCTCGGGACGATCGCAGCCGCCGCCGGCCTGGTCACCACCACGGCATCGGTGGCAGCTACGATCATCGCTGCTGCATACGGCGGGAGCGTCGTATGGCGACAGCGCACCACTCTTCGATGGCCGCGAGCGTGGGCGCCCTTGTCGCTTCTTCTCGCGCCGCCGCTTCTGATCGCCGCCGCGACGGCAATCGCCCCCGTCAACTCGCCGGACGAGCTGATCTACAAACTCGCCATCCCGCACGCGTACCAGCTCTACGGGCGGGTGATCGAGTTGCCGCTGGCCTCGAACTCCTATCTGGTGATGGCGATCCACTCTGCGGACATTCCCGCGCTGATTCTCGGTGGAGGGGTCGCCGCGAAACTGTCGCACCTGGCGTTGTATGTGACCGCGCTGTTGATCATCGCGCGCTTTGCCGGGATGTGGACGGCCGTAGCGGTCGCGTGGACACCGGCGCTCATGGTGATCGCGGGCTGGTCATGGAGTGAGTGGGGCGTTCTCGCCCTGTTGATCCTCTCGTACGCACGCTACGAAGAGGGCGACTGGGCCGTTGCCGCAACAGCGCTCGGCTGCGCGGCTGCGTCGAAGTACACGGCGCTGCCATGGATTGCCGCGTTCGCAATCGTGGTCCTCATCCGTCGTCGGGACGAGAGAGCGCTGTTGTTGCGCGCCGCCGTGGTGACAGCGCTCTTCGGCGCCTTCTTCTACGTTCGAAACCTCGTCTGGACGGGATCCCCGGTGGCGCCCCTCTTCCTGCCGCACGCTCCACAAGTGACGGGATACCGGGGCGGCGGGATTCTCAGCGGCTGGCTCGACTTCGTACGCGGAACGGACATCTTCGACGCCCGGATCGTCGACGAGTCTCTGGGGATTCTGCTGCCCATCGCCTTCATCCTCGGCATCTTCGCGATCATCCGCAGGGAGCGGCGCGAGCTCCTCCTGACAGGGCTCCTGCAGATGTGCGTCCTCCTGACCATCGCCCCCGGCTCGCGCAACATGATCAACGGAGTCGTCGCGGTCGCGATCGTCGGAATCGCCCTCGGCAGAGAGATCTATGCCGCGAGCGCGCCGGCACTGCGCGCCCTCATGGCGACCTTCATCGCCATCGCGTTAGCCGCGCAGCTCGTTCTCACCATCTTCATTCTCGAGCCGTACGAGATCGTCCCCTACCTGGCGGGGAAAGAGACGGCGGCGCAGTACATGAGCCGGATGCGCAGTTTCACGCGCCCCTACGACTGGATTGCGAAGCAGACCGCCCCTTCCGCCCGAATCCTCCTCCTTGGCGAAACGCGGACTTTCTACCTGCAGCGCCCGTTTCTCGCAGCGGCGAATCTCGACGGCCCGCGCGTTGCCGCGTGGCTGGCACGCTTCACGACGCCTGACGAGTTGCGGCGCGAGCTCGTCGCCCAGCACATCACGCACGTCGTCCTGCACAAGCCGTGGTACCGCATCGCTACCGCGGGCGCGCCGCCGCCCGGCATGCTGGAAAAGGAGTATGTCCTCGAAGTACCGCCGCAGGTACACGCGGTCCTCACGACACTCCTCAATACCCATTCGGTGCTGCGGTACCGGGATGGCGAGTATCTGATTTACGAGTTGAGGTGAGGGCATTCCTCTGAGCAACCCGGTACTCACCATGCTCCAGTGCTGCACGACACCGTCCCACCGCGCCTCGTTATGGCGTAGTTGCTTCGCGACGCATGGCTGAGGCCCTGCTCGCACTCGCGCATCACCGTTCAAATGCCGCTGGCCATCTTCGACATCGACGGAACGCTCATCGACAGCACGGCTGTCGACACCAGGTGCTTTCTCGACGCCTTCGTAGCGGAGTTCGGGGTCGACGCATCAGGTGTCGACCCCTGCGCGATCGTGCACTACACGGACCGCGGCATCGTCATCGACCTGTTTCGCGAATTCTGGTCGCGCGAGCCGGATGAGGCGGACATTTCCCGCCACCGTTCCCGATACCTCGCCAAGCTGAAGGAAAACGCCGGCGCGATTCCGGAGATCGCCGGAGCGCGCGCGTTCGTCGGCGAGCTGCGGCGCCGCGGCTGGAGCGTGGCATTGGCGACAGGCGCATGGCGGCAATCGGCGCTGCTGAAGCTCGCCGCAGCCGGTTTCGACGACGACATGCCCCTGGTCTGCTGCGACGATCTCGTGGCGCGCGAAGACATCGTCCGCGCGGCCATCGTCCTGGCTGGAGAGACCGACCCTCCAGTCATCCTCTTCGGTGACGGCGTGTGGGACGTCCGCTGCGCCGCGAACCTGCGCCTTCCGATCGTCGGCATAGGCCGAGGCGCGGTTGCCGAGCAACTGCGCCTTGCCGGGGCGCGGGTCATCATCGACGACTTTGCCGACACGGGAACGGTCTTTGCCGCCATGGAGAACGCATGTGGAAGACAAGCGAGTAGCGAGTAGCAAGTAGGAAGAACCGGACCGGGATCTCCTACTCGCGACTCGCTACCTGCTACTCGCTACTCGCTGGTGTCTGGCCACGCTCATGCATATCGCAGGAGGTTTCGATGAATCGTCGTTTGTTTGCAGTGTTCTCTCTGTTCGCTCTCGTGCTCGCTCTCCCTGCTTTCGCAGCACCCGACGGTACGGCGATCTTCAAGTCGAAGTGCACGTCGTGTCACGGCGCCGACGGCGCCGGACAGACACCGGCTGGAAAGATGATGAAGGTGAAAGACCTTCGCTCGGACGCGGTCCAGAAGCAGACCGACCTCGAGCTGACCAAGGTCATCTCGGGCGGCAAGGGAAAGATGCCCGCCTACGGCAAGCAGCTGTCGACTGCCGACGTCCAGGCGATCATCGTGCACATCCGAACCCTGAAGGCGAAGTAAGTCGAAAGCAGGGACGCGCTGCGCGTCCCTACGGGTCTTCAGCCTCGCCAAACATGGCTCGAGCGCTACCTTCGCTGACTTCGGCGCGTTAAACTCCCGCCCGCTGGAGTGCGGACGTCCTCGTCCGCATCCGCCGGACGTCCCCGTCCGGCGGTAAAGAACGGCAGCAAAGACGATCAAACGATCGTTGCGGACGAGGGCGTCCGCACTCCGAACCACTGATTTCACGGAGGATGGATTGGTGAAAACAAGATTCGCAGCCGTAGCGCTCACCTTCGCCGTTGCGGTGCTGCTCGTCGCGGAGCCGTCGCCGGCGCAGAGCAAGAAAGCGCCGAAGCAGCAGGCGCCCGCTGGTTATCCGTCGCTTCCGAGCGAGATGCCGGCGAAGTTCGAAGCCGACAACAGCAGCTTCGACTACATCCGTCGCGAGGTGATGATCGCGATGCGCGACGGCGTGAAGCTGCACACCGTCATCCTCCTGCCCAAAGGGGCGAAGAATGCCCCGATCCTCCTCACGCGCACGCCGTACGACGCCGATGCCCTCACCAGTCACGCCCAGAGCCCGCACCTCGGTTCGGCCCTCCAGGGATACGACAACGCCACCGACGTGATCGTCGAGGGCGGGTACATCCGCGTCGTGCAGGACATTCGCGGAAAGCACGGTTCCGAGGGCGACTATGTGATGAACCGTCCGCTGCATGGGCCGCTGAATGCGACGCCGGTGGACCATGCCACCGACACGTACGACACCATCGACTGGCTGGTGAAGAACGTGCCGGAGTCGAACGGCCGCGTCGGCATTCTCGGCATTTCCTACGACGGCTTCCTTCCGCTCATGGCGCTGGTCAATCCGCATCCGGCGCTCAAAGTGTCCGTGCCGATGAACCCGATGGTCGACGGATGGGTGGGCGACGACTGGTTCCACAACGGTGCCTTCCGGCAGCTCGGCATGGCGTACATCCTCGACCAGGAGGCGACGCGCAAGTCGGAGAAGAAGTGGTTCACCAGCCATTTCGATGACTACGACACCTTCATGGAGGCGGGATCGGCGGGTGAGCTCGGGCGGCGCCGCGGCCTCGAGCAGGTCGGCTTCTGGCGCAAGCTCGTCGAGCATCCCTCCTACGACGCGTTCTGGCGCGACCAGGCCGTCGACAAGGTCCTCGCCGCTCAGCCGCTGAAAGTGCCGGTCATGCTCGTGGCCGGCCTCTGGGATCAGGAAGACATCTACGGTGCGATCGCCGTTTACAAAGCCATCGAGCCGAAAGACGCGCGCAACGACATGGTCTACCTGGCCATGGGACCGTGGTATCACGGCCAGGAGATTGGCGATGGGAGCTCACTCGGCGCGCTGAAGTTCGGCAGCGATACCGCACTCTGGTTCCGGCGCAATGTCCTGCGCCCTTTCCTCGACCACTACCTCAAAGACGCGGCGCCGGTGATGGACGTCGCCCCGGTCACGGTGTTCGAGAGCGGGACCAACCGGTGGGAGCGCCTGCAGTCGTGGCCGTCGGGCTGCGAGAGCGGATGCACGACGCAGGCGACGCCGCTCTATCTCGAGGCCGGCGCGAAGCTCGGATTCGGCGCACCGAAAGAGGGCGATCCGCGCTTCGCCGAGTACGTTTCCGATCCCGCCAAGCCGGTTCCGTTCGTGTCGCGGCCGGTCTACTCCGACAACCGGGCCTGGCGGACCTGGCTGGTGAGCGATCAGCGCGAAGCCTCAGGCCGCACCGACGTGGTCACGTTCGTCTCGGACGAGCTGACGACTCCGGTGAAGATCAGCGGGCAGCCGGTGGCAAATCTGGTCGCCTCCACCAGCGGCAGCGACTCCGATTGGGTGGTAAAGCTCATCGACGTCTATCCACCGGAAGTGGCCGCACAGCCGGAGATGGGTGGATATCAATTGATGGTGTCGGCGGACATCTTCCGCGGCAGGTATCGTGAAAGCCTGGAGACGCCGAAGGCCATCGCGCCCGACGAGCCGCTCACTTACCGTTTCGCACTCCCGACGGCGAATCACGTCTTTCTGCCGGGCCACCGCATGATGGTGCAGGTGCAGTCCAGCTGGTTCCCGCTCTACGATCGCAACCCGCAGACATTCGTCCCCAACATCTTTCTGGCGAAGCCGGCCGACTACCGGAAGGCGGTGCAGCGCATCTATCACGCTCCCGGCCAGGCCAGCTTCATCGAACTGCCGCTGGTGAGGTGAGGCGGACGGCAGACCGCGGACCGCGGTCTGCCGTCTGCGATCGAAGGGCATGTGTCACCCCGAGCCGGTTAACGGCGCGGGCGCGATGGATCGGCAATAGCCCGTTCTCGTGCAGGGGCGCACAGCAGTGCGCCCGCTCTCCTGTTGAAAGTTGCGGGCGCGCTGCGGCGTGAAGCGTGAGCGCGGGTTCTGGGGGCCGGCCGGCGCGCAGCATGTCCATGGTGGCCACCACCCGGGCCGGACTAACGATGCGGGGGATCCTTCGCCGCGCTGCGCGCCTCCGGCGCTCCGCCGGCTCAGGATGACACACGCGCGCG
>JADGOA010000206.1 GCA_017883215.1 Thermoanaerobaculia bacterium
GCGTTCTTTCCGGGCGCTACGCGCTCCGTACGCTGAAGGGTTCCCTCCCAATCGGCGGCCTGACCGTAAGGGTCGCCGATCACCTCGGCGAGGTCGTGCTCTGCAATCGGATCAGGAATGCGTCGCTCGCTTCCGCGGCGCGCGTGCAGACGAAGCTCCGGGCGTCACGCGCCCACGTATAAGAGTCGCCGAACTGATCGCTCCCCGACAGATGTGCGATCGGGTGCGGCTCGCCGGCAGGAAGAGGGACCAGCCAGATCTCCGTGCTCTCGTTGCCGAGGCGCCGGAGGAACGTGACGGAGCTCGAATCGGGCAGCCAGCGTATCGAGCTCGAGATCCTCGGAAGGGTGAGACTCCGGACCACTTTGTTGCCGTCCATCGAGATCACGCTGAGAAGGCCGTTGCTCGCCAGGCACGAGATCATGCGCGTGTCGGGCGAGACGCGGATGAACGCGCACTTTGCTCCCGGTGGCGTGACGTCTTCGGATGGCCCGGCTGATACGGAGACGCGCTCGAGTACTGCCGCCCGCGGCCGGCCGCCGCCCTCCATGTAATAGACGAATGTGCCGTCAGGGGAGAACGACGCGTTCCGGAGAAACTGCCCGGAGGCAAGCCGCCGAGACTCGCCACTGTCGACATTCAGCAGCGTGAGATGGCTGTGGATGTTGTGGTTGGCGTCGGTTTCGAGGGCGCGATAGACGATCGACGTTCCGACGGCCGCGGCGACCGGTTCTCCGTCTTCGGAGTTGCCGTCAGTCAGCTGGCGCATGTTTCCCGCCAGGTCGAGCATCCACAGGTGTTTTCGCCCGGTCACTCTTCCGGTGGCATTTCGGGGAAACACCACCCGTCCGTCGGCCAGGAGGGCAATCCCGTTCGATCCGTCTTCCGTGTTGATTCCCTGTGTCAGCCGCTCCGATGGCTGTCGGTCGCCGAGTGTCACACGCCAGAGGTTCTGCACCTCCTGTGTTCCGAGCGCGACGATGGTGCTGCGATCGGCCGTCGCGCTGCCGAGCTGCCAGCGCCTCGTGTCGTCGGTCAATTGCACGCAGCGGGTACCCTCGGCCGAAACGTGCCACAACTGGTCCTGATCGCTCTGCACGATCCAGCCGCCGCCGGGCGCCGACTCGATGTCACCAGAGAGACTGATCGCGTTACAGAATGCGATCTTGCGGCTGGCTCCCGTCGCGACGTCGAACTCGGTCGGCTGCAGTGTCGCGTTGGGCCCCGCATCGGGAGCGACGATCAGCAGGTGCTTCGAGTCGGCGCTCCATGCCGGTTCGCGCCAGAGCGCTCCGCCAGCGACTTCTGCGATGACGCGCTGATTCTTGAGGAGAGGATCCGCGCACACGAGCTCGGTCCTGGCGTCGTCTTCGCTCCACCGGACGAACGCCAGACTGTTGCCGTCAGGAGCAAGGCGGATCTTCGAGACGCGCCCCGTCACGACCGCTTCGGGTGTGCCACCGAGGAGCGGGACACGCACGAGGGCGAGCGGCGAGTAGAGCGGCGAGTCCCGATGCCCGAGTCCGGTGAGGACGTATTCCTGGAGATAGACGTAACTCCCGTCGGGCGAAAAACCGCGCGGATCGAACAGAACGCCTTCACGCGGAGGGATCAGCTGGAGATCGCTGCCGCTGCCGATGTGGCGAAGGCGCGGCCGGCCTGTTGGATATTGCCCCTGCAGGTAAGCCATGAAACCGCCGTCGGCAGACACCACCGCGTCGTGTGCGCCGCCGTCAGATGTCAATCGTTCGACCGTGACCACCGGCACTGAGAAGTTCCGGCTGGTGCCCCCCGCGGCTCTGGTCCGCGGCACACCGCTGAAGAGCAGTGTCACGACCGCGATCACCGCAACGGCTGCGGCGAGTCTTGCGGTCGGGCGCCGTTCCATTGCGCTCCGTATGCCGCTCGACGCGCGCGCCGACCCGCTCGCGCCGGCCGCCGCGGTCTGCTGCATCGCGAAGAGGAGCTCGGATGCGGAGGCGAACCGGCCCCCAGGGCGTTTCGACAGGCAACGGTTCACGATCGCGATCAGGTCCGCAGGGCGCTCTGCCGGATCGAGTGGCGCCGGCTCGTCCCTTACGATCGCGGTCATCGTGTCGACGGCGCTGTTCGCCATGAACGCGGCGCGTCCGGTCAGCATCTCGTACAGGACCGAGCCGAACGAGAAGATGTCCGACCGCAGGTCCGCGGCCGCGCCTTGCACCTGCTCGGGAGAGAGGTATCCTGCGCGGCCGACGATCGCTTCAGGACGGCTGATCAGCGATTGCGTCTCTTCGGTCGTGGCCGCCTGCCACTCGTCCTGCGCCAGCCTGGCGAGGCCGAAATTGAGAATCTTCACGTGGCCGGCGGTGGTGATGAAGATGTTCGCCGGCTCGAGACCGCGATGAACGATCCGTTTCTCGTGCGCAGCCGCGAGGCCCCGCGCCATCTGGATGGCGATGTCCGTGACCTCGTCGATTGCCAGCCGCCGCTCGTCGAGAATCGTCGACAGCGCGCGCCCTTCGAGGAGCTCGGTCACGACATACGAAAGCTCCCCCTGGTCGCCGATGTCGTAGATCGTGATGATGTTCGGGTGAGCGAGCTGGCTGGCAGACCTCGCCTCTTTTTCGAATCGCAGCAGGCGTTCGCGGTCGCCGCCGTACGCCGCGCTGAGGACCTTGATCGCCACGCCGCGGTTCAGCCGCGTATCGCGCGCTTCGTAGACCTCCCCCGTTCCTCCCGCCGCGATGAACGAGACGATCTCGTACGGCCCCAGCCGGACGCCGGCGTCGAGTGAACATTCAGATACGGGCATGAGAGGTTCTGCGGTTCATCTCTTCTTTCTCAATTCGTTCGAGCGGTGCTCGATGTGGCGCTCTCCAGGTGCAGCAGGAAGACGTCGCTGACGCCGATGGCGCGGCTGCAGATGAAACTGCGGCCGTCGGGCAGCCACGCGTACGGGTCGTCGATCAATTCGCCGGTCACGTGCGCGATGCGCCGCAAGGCGCCACCCCGAAGCGGTGCAAGATAGACGTCGCTCGTTTCCGGCAGGATGGTCTGGACAAACGATACTGCGCTCGAGTCGGGGAGCCAGCAGATGTTCCTCGAATTCGGCGGCATCTTGAACGTGCGAACCACCTCGCCGCCGGCCATGGAGAGCAGCGTCAATGTCTCCCCGTGATTGCAGAAGATCATCGTTCCATCGGGCGATGTGTTCACGCCAGCGTTGCAGCTCAGGGGTTCCGGCCCGGCCGGTTGCGGCGCTCCGCCCGCGACCATGACACGCGTCACGTGCTTGACGGGCGTGTTGTCGCGCCTGACGCAGTAGATCGAACCTCCATCGGGTGAGAAAGACATCGGCCGACCGGCGAACGGCAGCTCGCGCGGGTCGCCACCGTCGACGTCCATCACCCACATCCGTACCTTTTCCCCGTCGTCCTCGAACGACGTGTACGCGATCGTGTGCCCGTCAGGGGAGGAGGTGACCTGTGCCTCGTCCGCTTCGCCGTTGGTCAGCTGGCGCATGTTGCCGGAAGCATCGAGAATCCAGAGGTGCGCGCGGCCGCCCACTTTCCCCGACGCGTTACGTGAGAAAACGGCTCTGCCGTCGCGGAGAACTGTCACCCCGAAATAGCCGTCTGCGGTGTTGATGGCGCGGGTCAGCCGGATGGGCGGTTCCATGTCGCCGGCTGAAATCCGCCAGAGGTTCTGTACCGTCTGTGTTCCGGTTGCAGCAACTCGCAGGCCGTCAGCCGTCGCGCCGCCGAGCTGCCACGTCATCGTCTCGTCGGTGAGCTGATGGCAACGCGAACCGTCGGCCGAGACGTGCCATAGCTGGCTCTTCGCACCGCTCTGTACGATCCAGCTGCCGCCCCGAACCGACTCGATGTAGATCGCCCGGTCGATTTCGCGGCAGAGCTTCAGCCGCGTTGTCGCGCCCGTTTCGACGTCGATCTCGATCGGCCGATTGTCGGGTTTTGCGCCCCGCTCGTAGATCGGCACGACGACGCGGCTCGAGTCGGCACTCCACGCCGGCTGGCCAATGAATCCCGCGCTGCCGCTGCGCTGCGCGATCACGCGCTCACGTTGCCAGTACGGATCCGAAACGACGACCGCGCTGGTCTGCAGCGGCTGCTTGTCCCAGCGAAGGAATGCGACCTTCGTCCCGTTCGGAGCGAATCGCACTGCGGAAAACCAGCCCGGCTTCACCGGTTGGGGGATGCCGCCGAGGAGCGGCACGCGCACGAGGCCTGTCGAGTCCCACAGGGGTGAGCCGGGATGTCCCGTGCCGGTCTGGGCGAACTCGCCGAAATAGACGAAGTTCATGTCGGGCGAAAAACCCCGCGTGCTGAACAGGCGGTCTTCGCGACCGGGGATGAGCTCGACGTCGCTGCCGCTTGCGACATGCCGGAGCCGCGGCGTGTAGGTCTTGGGCAGCGTGGTCTGGTAGGTGATGAAGACGCCGTCCGGAGAGACGAGCCCGTCCTCGGAGCGGCCGTCAGTGGTAACGCGTTCCATCCTCCCGATCCGAAGCGACGTGCCGTCGTCGTTCTGCACGGCGGCGCGGGACCTCGACGATTGGCTGACGACCAGCGTGACGACGAGGACGACGGCAATCGCCGTTGCGAACGTCCCGATCTTCCGGCCGCCCGCACCCAGCGTTCGCCGCGGCGTCCGATGCGTTCCGGCCGGTCCGGCTGCGGCGACCTGTTGGAGTGCGAAAAGCAGCTCGGATCCCGAAGGGAATCGTCCGGCGGGCCGTTTTGCGAGGCAGCGTCTCACGATGGCGAGCAGTTCCGGCGCGCAGGCGACGTCGTCCAGATCCGGCTCGTCGCGCAGGATCGCGCTCATGGTCTCGATCGGGCTGTTGCCCCTGAACGGCCGGCGCCCGGTCACCATCTCGTACAGAATCGACCCGAATGAGAAGATGTCCGAGCGAAGATCCGCGGCGGCGCCCTGCACCTGTTCCGGCGACATGTACGCAGCGCTGCCGACGATCACTCCCGGCCTGCTGATCAGCGACTTGGTCTCCTCGCTCGTTCCTGGCTGCCATTCTTCTTCGGTGAGCTTGGCAAGGCCGAAGTCGAGGATCTTCACGTGGCCGGCCGTGGTGATGTAGATATTTGCCGGCTTCAGATCGCGATGGACGATCCGCTTCTCGTGCGCCGCAGCGAGGCCGCGCGCGACCTGGATGGCGATGTCCATCGCCTCGTTGATCGACAGGCGCCGCTCGTGGAGCGCCGTCGCCAGCGTGCGCCCCTCCAGAAGCTCCGTGACGATGTACGGAAGGTCGGCCTCTTCTCCGACGTCGTAGACCGAGATGATGTTGGGGTGGGCGAGCTGGCTCGCGGAACGCGCCTCTTTTTCGAACCGCGCCAGCCGGTCGCGGTCGGTGCCGTAAGCAGCCGGCAGGACCTTGATGGCCACACGGCGGTTCAGCCTGGTATCGCGAGCCTCGTAAACCTCGCCCATGCCGCCCGCGGCGATGAACGAGACCACCTCGTACGGACCGAGGCGCGTCCCACTCGGAACGGAGCAGTCGTGCACCGTCATACAACTCCTCCCGCGCGTCGGGCGTGGACCGGGGCTCCTATGTTCACGGGGACAAAGGGACTATCCGTGATCCGATCTGGAGAGTCAATCGGAAGCGCCCCTGACCGTACCAGCAGCAATGACTCGACACCCGTTCAGCGTATGCGGCAGCGTGACTTTCTGGCATCGGGGTGCTTCATCTACGCACGCGCCAGGCGTTCGACGCGGTCGGGGGCTTCGACGAAACGCTGTTCATGGCGGAGGACGTCGTGCTGGCGTGGCGACTGCGGCGTTTGGGCCGATTCGTGATTGTGAAGGGGATGACGGCGACTTCCGGCCGCACCCTTCGTTCGCACTCCTCTTCCGAAGCGCTCCTCTTGCTTGCGGGCTTCTATTCCACGGGTCTGCGCACTGCATAACTCGCCGCGGCCCGCGGTACGAACCGCGGCGCGAAGATCCAGGCGGGCCCGTCTTGCCCTGAACGAAGCCCGCCCGTCTCATCACGACCAGCAGTGAACTAGCACCCCGGTTTCGCGATGAGCTTCACCGTCGCCCCGAATGGCATCGCGTAGTAGCCCAGCGTGGTCCACTGAAGGCCCTTCTGCTGTCTGAGTTCGATCACCCGGGGCGTGTATCTGGTCGGTGCCGAGTCGCCGAGCGAACTGGCGAACGGACCGGCGGTGGGATCGGACCAGACATCCCACGTGCAGCCGTCTGAGTGGGGCTTGACGAATACCGAAGAGGCACCGGTGGACGACGACGCGCCGGTGAAATTGCTGTCGCCGCTGAACTGGCCGATCTCGACGTTCGCCCGGAAAGGCGCGATGTCGTAGTAGTCGGCGATGCCGTTCCACTGGATCTTAGCCATCCCTTTTACCTCGAACGTGCCGCGCGAGTTGAAGCCGCTATAGCCCGCGCGGCCATCTGCATCAGCTGCCTGCCCCAGGTACAGGATGGACCGTTGGCTCCTGGTAGACGAGAACTGCACGTTGAGCCAGCCGTAGTGGACGGTCGTCGGATCCTGATCAACCGTGCACACGACACCGCCGACACCGTTGACATAGGGCTGGCCGTTGTCGCTGCGAATCACATCGCCGGCGAGATCGCGCAGCGTCACCTGGCACGCCCCAGGGAGAGGCGTCGTCACCTTG
>JADGOA010000207.1 GCA_017883215.1 Thermoanaerobaculia bacterium
GGCGAACGCGTGCAGTGGGGCCTGCCGATCGGCAAACACGAAGCCGTCGCGGCAAAGATCGCCTGGATGGCGTCGCACACGTTCGCCATGGAATCGATCGTCTGGCTGACCTCAGGTCTGGCCGACCGCGGCGACGTCGATCTCCGCCTGGAAGCGGCCATGGCGAAGCTGTTCAACACCGAAGTGGCGTGGCAGTGCGTCGATCACCTCGTGCAGATTCGTGGCGGGCGGGGTTACGAGACCGCTGAATCGCTGCGTGCGCGTGGCGAAAAGGGATATCCGGTCGAGCGGATCATGCGCGACCTGCGCATCAACCGGATCTTCGAAGGAACGAGCGAGATCCAGCACCTCTTCATCGCCCGCGAGGCCGTCGATCCGCACATGAAGGTCGGCTTCAAGATCCTGCAGCCGGAAACGCCCATGGGCGAAAAGTTCACCGCTGCGGCGAAAGCGGGCGCGCATTACGCGGCCTGGTATCCGTCGAAGTACGTCGGCTGGGGCCGTTATCCGAAATATGGCGAGTTCGGGAAGCTGGCCAGTCACATCCGCTTCATCGAACGCAATTCGCGACATCTGGCGCGCTCGATCTTCCACGCCATGATGCGGTTCCAGGCCAAGCTCGAACGGAAGCAGATGTTGCTGTTCCGGATCGTCGACATCGGCACCGACCTCTTCGCCATGTCGGCCTCGGTGAGCTACGCCATGATGCTGGCCAAGCAGGGCCACAAGAACGCGCTCGACCTCGCCGACGTTTTCTGCAGGGAAGCGCGGATGCGGATCGAGACGAACTTCCGATATCTCTTCACCGACTATGACGACGCCGCCTACAAGCTCGTCTCGAAAATGCTGAAGGGCGAGTACGACTGGTTCAAAGGCGATCTCGTCGAGCCGGTGATGCCGTCACCCGAGGCGCTCGAAGAGGCGATGGCCAGGATGGCCTGACCGCAACAGTCCGCACATCACAGTCGGCGAGCAGGAAACTATTCCCGGGACTACCGCGAACAGTCTCGACCCTTTCCGTTCTCCGTGCTATCGTCCGGCGAAGTTCTGTCCGAGGTCCAAATTGATCATCGAGTGCACGAACTGCCAGGCGAAATACCAGTACGGCGAAGATCGCTTCGAGCGAAAACCGTCGAAAAAAATCAAGTGCGCAAAATGTCAGACTGTCTTCGAGATCTTCAATCCGGCCTTCGCCAAGCGGCCTGAGCCAAGCGACGATTCAACGGCGCCTCGCCACGACGAGACCATCGCGCGACCGAAGCGGACCCAGCAGGACACGACCGAGCAGAAGCCGATTCCCGTCACCGGCCCCGCGGCGGTGGAGGCGAAGCTTCCCGCCGGAAAACGGCTCTCGGTCGCCATCATCGACGGCGAGGACGCGGGAAACGTATTCAGACTCGACAAGCCGCGGATGACCATCGGCCGGTCCGGTGCAGACATTGCGATCAACGACACCGAAGTCTCGCGGCAGCACGCTGCGGTCGAGGTTCGCGAACTGGTTTACCTGCTCCACGATCTGAACTCGACGAATGGCACCCTGGTCAATGGCCAGAGGATCACCGAGCCGACGGAGTTGCAGGACAAATCGGAGTTTCAGATCGGCTCGACGACGTTCATGCTGATCGTCACAGATGAGGCATGACCAGTCCTGAGTGCTGAGTCCTGAGTCCTGAGTGGACGGGCGCGACTCAGGACTCAGGACTCAGGACTCAGAACTTTGAACGAGCTGACCTCTCTCTATCGCCACCGCCAGCTGATCGCTGCGCTGACCGCGCGCGACCTCAAGGCGCGTTACCGCGGCTCGCTCCTCGGCTTTTTCTGGTCGCTGGCCAATCCGCTCCTCCTCCTCGGGGTCTACACGCTGGTCTTCACGGTCTTCTTTCCGCAGCACGTCGTGAAAGGCCCGTATCCGCTCTTTCTTTTCGCCGGGATCCTTCCGTGGACGTTCTTTTCGGCGGCGGTACTGGAGTCGACCACGTCGATCTCGAGTAACGCGGGGCTGATCAAGAAGGTGATGTTCCCGGCCGAGGCGCTGCCGCTGGTGGTGGTCTCATCGCATCTCGTCCACTTCGCGCTGGCCATGCCGATCCTGCTGATCGCCACGACGGCCTTCGCCGTGGCGGGAAAGATCACCATGCACGCCACGATCGCACTCGTGCCCGTCCTGATGATTCTCGAGACGCTGTTCGTCGCCGGCGTGGCGATGACGGTGGCTTCGGCGTCGGTGCTCTTTCGCGACTTGCGCGACATCATCACCAACCTGATGCAGCTCGGCTTCTTCGTCACGCCGATCATCTATCTGCTCGACAACATCACTTCGCGCCCGCTTCGGGCTCTGCTGCGGCTCAATCCGATGACCCCCTTCATCGTGTCGTATCAGGACATCCTGTTCTTCGGTCACCTCCCCGGAATTTCGGACTCGCTGCTCATGGTGGCGTACGCACTGGCGTCGATGGCGCTCGGATTCACCGTGTTCGAGCGGCTGCGCGACGTGCTGGCGGAGGCGATATGACCGGGGGGGCCGGGGGCCGGGGGTCAGGGGCCGGAGGCGATGACGAGACGATCGTCCGCACGACAGGTGTCGACTCCACGCACCCGACACCCGACCCCCGACCCCCGACCCCCAAGGAGCACTCTTTCGCCATCGCGGTCGAGAACGTTTCGAAGAACTACCGCCTCTGGGGCCGGCGCTCGCAGTTCGCAACGCTGAAGAGCGCGCTGCTGAAGCGCGATCTGAAGCTCGATCCCGACGCATCGGTTCCGGCCTTGAAGCACGTGTCGTTCGCCATCGACCGCGGCGAGGCGTTCGGCATCATCGGCCGCAACGGCTCCGGAAAATCGACGCTGCTGAAGATCATCTCCGGCATTCTGAAACCGAGCAGCGGCCGGGTCACGGTCGTCGGACGCGTGGCGGCCCTCATCGAGCTGGGGGCCGGGTTTCATCCCGAGATCACAGGGCGGGAGAACATCTACATCAACGGCATCATGCTCGGCCTGACGCGCCGGGAGATCGATCGACGCTTCGACAGCATCGTGGAGTTTTCCGGCATCGGCCCCTTCATCGACCAACCGGTGAAGACCTATTCCTCCGGCATGTACGTGCGGCTCGGATTCGCCGTCGCCGTTCACGTCGACCCCGACATTCTTCTGATCGACGAAGTGCTCTCGGTCGGGGACGAAGAGTTCTCGCAGAAGTGCGTCGCCAAGATCCAGGAGATGAAATACCGCGGCGTGACGCTCATCTTCGTCACCCACCAGCTCGATCAGGTGCGCACACTCTGCGATCGCGCGCTGTGGCTCGACAAGGGCCAGCCGCACGCCATCGGCGATCCGGTTCGCGTCGTCGACCAGTACCTGCAGGAGGTCGCCGGCAACAGGATGGCGGGATCGGAGCACCGCATCGGGATGGACCTGCCGGCGCCGGAGGCGGAGCCCGAATCCGCGAACGCCGCCGAGCAGGCGCCGATGCGCGATCCGCTCGAGGAAGAGCGCTGGGGTTCGGGTGAGGTGATCCTGAAGAGCGTCTCGCTCGTCGACGGGAAGGGGCGCGAGCTCGTAGCGTTGGGAGCGGGAACGGCCGTGTCGATCGAGATCGATGTCGAGGTGCGGGTCCCCCAGGACGACTTCGTGTTCGGAATCGGCATCTATCACGCCGACGGCAACTGCGTGTACGGAACGAACACGGACCTGGAAGGGCTGGTCTCCAAACGCCTCGACCGCGACGGCCGGGTTCGATTCGTCATGCGCTCGCTCGATCTGGTGGCGGGCTCGTATCGCGTCGACGCTGCGGTGCACATGCGCAACGGCCGCGCCTTCGACTACCGCCGCGGTTGCGTGCGGTTCGTCGTCGGATCGCGCGTTCACGATGTCGGCGTCTACCGTCCGCAGCACGAATGGCTGTTCGACGGCGGCATCGCCTTCGACGCCGTCGACACGCTCAAGCGCGACGTCCCCGCTCCGATCGCCGAGTACATCCGCGAGTCGGAATCAACGCCGCCACCCTCGAAACCCAATCGGCGAAAGTGACCGCGGGTCCACAGCGCAGCGCGTGAATCAACCGTAGGGCTCGGCTGCGCCGTGCCGAACTCCGGTGGGCGGGCGTGGGGTGCATACCCCCTCCCACGAGGGTTCGGCACGGCGCAGCCGTGCCCTACGGGTTGCTGTACAAGACGCGTGAATTGCAATCTTTCCCCGCCCACGAACACACCGTACTCGGTTGCGTGACACCGTCTCGCGCCGCCTAATCGCCCCCCGCGCTACAATCCCGGCTGTCCGAATCGGAGGGCAATATGCCATACGCCGCGATCGTCATCGTCATCCTCGTCATCTATCTCCTCAGCTCCATCAAAATCCTCCCGGAGTACGAGCGGGGCGTCATCTTTCGCCTGGGCCGCCTCCTGCCGGAAGCGAAGGGACCCGGCATCTTCCTCGTATTCGCCCCCGTCGACCGCATCGTGCGGGTCTCGCTGCGGCAGGAAGCATTCGAAGTGCCGCCCCAGGACATCATCACCCGCGACAACGTGACGCTGAAGGTGAACGCCGTGGTGTTTCTCCGCGTCATCGAGTCGCGGCGCGCCGTCGTGGAGGTCTTCGACTACCGCTACCAGACCTCGCAGTTTGCGCAAACGACTCTCCGCTCCGTCCTGGGCGAAGTGGAGCTCGACGAGCTCCTGGCCCACCGCGAGGCGCTGAACACGCGCGTGCAGTCGATCCTCGACACCCACACCGAACCGTGGGGCGTGAAGGTGGTCAACGTCGAGGTCAAGCAGGTCGATCTTCCCGAGTCGATGATGCGCGCCATCGCAAAACAGGCGGAGGCGGAGCGCGAGAAGCGCGCCAAGCTCATTCACGCCGAAGGCGAGTTTGCCGCATCCCAGCGCCTCGCAGATGCGGCGAAGGTGCTCGCCACCGAGCCGACGGCGCTGCAGTTGCGCTACCTGCAGACGCTCACCGAGATCGGAGTGGAGAAGAACACCACCATCGTCTTCCCGCTCCCGATCGACATCGTGGCCGGCCTCGGAAAGCTGCTGACGCAGAAGACGGCGCATGAATGAAATCGTCATGATGCAGGCGGCGCTGTTTCAGGTCCGCGCCGTCATCGACGGCGTCGAAGACACGTTCGTGCAGTCGCAGCTCCGGCTCGCGGTGAACGTGCTCGGCGGCGCCGTCGACAGTGCCGTCGCCGGCGTGAACGCGGCGCAGATCGGCGACATCGAGTTCGCACTCAACGATCTGTTTGCGGCTGCGGGCGAAGTCTCATCCGACGATGCCGCTCGCATCATGCCGCCGCTGGAAATGCTCCGCGCTGACCTGGCGACGATGAAGAGCAGCGTCGCCCTGCCGGAGCAGCTCGTTACCGCCATCCGCGCGCTGCAGCAGAAATTGAAGACCCGCCGCGCCGCCATCGAGCGGCAGACGTACGTCGAGAACCCCAACGAACCACTCCCCCATCAACCGGAAAGTCTCTGCGGCGAGGCGGTCGTCATCCGCGACCGCCTCGCCGAGGCCGGCTTCACGACACCGGCACTCGATCAGCTCATTGACGATCCCGCCAACCTCCGCTTCCACGGCATCAACGACATCATCAACGAGCTCGATGTCGTCACCGCCGGAGCGGAGTGAATCTCGACCAACGGCGAAGCACGGAGAAACGGCTCTCAGCCGGCCGGCCTTCGATTCGCGAGACACAGGCTGAGAGCCTGTGTTCCGTGCTCGGAGACAGATGCCGCTTTACGGCCGAGGTCGGCAAGCATTGTGCTTCGCCTCATGAAGTCAGGAGGTATCGAATGAAGACCACCATCGTTTTTTGCACTTTGGTCCTGTTGCTGTTCGCGGTTGGCTGCAAACCGTCCGAGACCGCGAACACGACGAGCAGCGAGACGACGGCAACCGTAGCGACCACCACCACGGCGCCAGTCACGGAGACGACGGGCACCACCACCGAGTCGACAGCAACGACCGGCTCCGCCATGTCGACCGCTTCCGTCACCACCGCACCTCCCGCCCAGACGACCACCGGCTCCGCGGCCACGGAGCCGACGAAAGCGCCGGGGAAGAAGGCGCCGTCCAAGAGCGGCGTTACCGGTCCGACTGCGACGGAGACCCACGGCTCGACGGCCGCCACGAGCACGCCGCCGGTGAAGACCGCCCCGCCGGCGTCGGAAACAAAGACGCCTGCCGCTCCCGCTCCAACGACGACCTCGGCGCCGGCAGCGACGTCCAACGCGTCGCTCGTCGCCACGGGGCAGTCGATCTTCAAGGGCCAGTGCGTTGCCTGTCACGGCGCCGACGCCAGCGGCAACACGGCCATCGGAAAGAAAAACAACATCCCCGATTTCCGCAGCGACACGGTGCAGGGACGCAGCGATGCCAATCTCGCGAACGTCCTCACCAACGGCATCGGGCCGATCTCGGCCTCGGCACACAAGAGCAAGCATCTGTCGAGCGACCAGGAGAAGGCGGTGATCGCGTATATCCGGTCGTTGAAGTAGGCGGCATGCCGGCGCGCACTGCGCGGGGGTCATCCTGAGCCGGGAAACGGCGCGTGCGCTGGCGGAGCGGAAATGACACTGTCATTCCGAGCCGGCGGAACCCCGGAGGGGTGGAGCGCGGCGAGGAATCCCCCGCCAACCATGGAGAACCAGGGATTGCGGGG
>JADGOA010000208.1 GCA_017883215.1 Thermoanaerobaculia bacterium
TGGCGCCGCGGTTTGGCGCCTGCGTTTGCTCGCAACGGTCCTTGCCGTTGCCGGTCAGCTCGGAATATCGGGCGCGTCGCTCACGCTGGCACGCGACGAGTCCAGTGTCGTGTCGCACACCGAGCGCAGCGGCATCGACTTACATCGCGGGCACAACGAAGCGACCTGCGCGGCCTGCGCCGCTCTCTCGTTCCATGCCAGTGTAAATCCCGTTGCGCCGCCGGTCCCGAGCCGGGACATCTCACGCCTGGTCATCGCTCAAAGTTCCGTTGACCGCATCGCCGGCGCACAAAACCACCCCAACTCCTGCCGAGCACCGCCCAGAGAATCCTGAACCTGTCGTTCAGTGGTTAGTCAAAATTCTCTGGGGAGCTCATGCATTTCACTCGGTCAACGATCGCGCTGGCGTTCTTCGCTGGTGCGCTCCAAGCCCAACAACCTGTTCAAAACGCTCGAGCCGATTCCATATCGAGGCTCGGCGCGTCGCAGCCGCTCGATTCGGCGAGACTGTCGCGTCGCGAAGCGATTGCGCTGGCGCTCGCACACAATCCGCAGCTCGAGATCGCCCGCGCCCAAATCGGGGAAGCCAAAGCCCGAAAGGTAGAGGCGGTTTCGATTCCGGATCCGGCCGTGACAGCGTTTCTTGATCAGCAGCGAGGGATTTTCCGGTCCGGCATCGGCGGCCAGAAGAATGTCGGTGTCGGCGTCCTCGTTCCGTTTCCGAACAAGCTCCGGCTTCAGGGAAAAATCGCGCAGTCGGACGTCCAGTCCGCGGAGCTTTCGTATCTGCTGCAGCGCCAGCTTGTGGCGGCGCAGACGGCGGAGGCATATGACTCGCTCCTCGTCGCGCTCAAGCATCGCGCGGACCTGACTGATGCCGAGACGCTGGCGCGCGATTTCCTCAAGAGAACGGAGGCGCGCTTCAACGCCGGGACCGCGGCAAAGCTGGATGTAATCAAAGCCACCGTCGCGGTCGCGCAGGCTTCGAATCAGCTGCTGACCAACGCACTCGATGTGCAGAACGCGGGTTCGGCTCTCGATCGCTTGCTGGGTCGGCCGATTGGCGTCGCCGTCCTGCCCACTGATTCGCTTGTCGTACCCGACAGCCTTCCCTCGCTCGACCGTCTCGTGGCAGTCGGTCTGGCGGCGCGCCCCGAGCTGGCGTCGATAACGGCACAGCGACAAGGAGCGCGCGCCGCTACGGCACTGGCCAAGCAGTTCTGGCTGCCAGATCTCACGCTCAGCGTCAACCGCGACTACAACCTGCCTGATCCCGCGCTTTTCTCGACCGGCCTGGCGTTCCCGCTCCCAGTCTTTTTCTGGCAGCATACCCGCGGCCAGATAGCTGAATCGAGCTTTCGCGAGCGGGAGCTTGCGGCGTCGGAGCGCGACCTCCGCGCGGCGGTGACGCAGGACCTTCGCGACTCCTACGCGACCGCGCGCATCGCGCTCCAGCAAGCGGTTTTCATCCGCGACCAGCTGCTTCCCTCAGCGCGCGCGGCTTATCGCGCCGCATCTGCGAGCTATACCCTCGGCGGATCGTCGGCGCTGGAGGTGCTCGATGCGCGCCGGACGCTGCTCGACGCCGAGAGTCAGTACGCCGACGCTCTCGCCGCGGCGAACATCTCGCGCTACGAGCTCGAGCGCGCGGTGAGCGTTCCGCTCGATACCATCAATTAAAGGTCTCCCAATGCGAAACGATGTTCTGACCAAATGCGGACGTTACGCGCGGCGGAGTCTCATTGTCGGCGCGACCGCGATCACAGCCTGCGCGCGGACCGACGCCAAGCCTCCGGAGGCCGACAGCGCCGCCGCGGGAAGCGACGCCGGTTTCACGATTCCAGCGGCCCAGCGTGCTCGACTCCATATGATACCGGTAGTGCTGTCCGTTTTCAGGCCGGTCGTATCGACGACTGGCACTGTTGCGTTCAACGGCGATCACTCGACGCAGGTGCTGTCTCCCGTCTCCGGCCCGGTGTCGCGGATTCTCGTTTCACTCGGGGCACAGGTTGCTCGAGGTTCCGCGCTCGCCACGGTCTCGTCCCCCGATTTTGCCGCGGCTGTCGCCGCTTTTCGCAAGGCGGAATCATCGAACCGACAGCTATCCCGAATCGCCGCGCTCGACGAGGAATTGTTCAAGACCGATGCAATCGCGCACCGCGATGTTGAACAGGCTCAGACGGATGCAGCGGCGGCTGCCGCCGACCGCGATGCTTCGCTCCAGCAGCTGCATGCGCTCGGTGTCGATGCCGCAACCATCGCTGCAATTCAGGCTGGGAAATCCGTGGGGCCGGTCGAAGCAGTCATTCGCGCGCCGATAAGCGGCACAGTCGTCGAAAAACTGATCAATCCCGGACAACTCCTCCAAGCGGGAACGACTCTGACCTTCACGATTGCGGATGTGTCGTCCATGTGGGTGACGGCGAATGTGTTCGAGTCGGATCTGGCAGCCGTGCGCAAAGGCGCGAACGCCGCGATATCCACCGACGCCGGCAAATTCCCAGTCCCCGGGGTCGTCGACAACGTTGCGGATCTCGTCGATCCGAACACCAAGGCAACGGCGGTGCGGATTGTAGCGCCGAATCCGCACGGCATTCTCAAACGGGACATGTTCGTGCGAGTGGCGATCCAGGCGGATGCACAACAGTCCGGATTCCTGGTGCCGACCTCCGCGGTGCTCAGGAACGAAGAGAATCTTCCGTTCGTTTTCGTGGCACTCCCAACGGGAGGATTCAACCGGCGGCAGATCACGCTCGGCCCGCGCGTCGGAGATGGCTACCAGGTCCTGACCGGTCTCACCGCTGGCGACAAAGTGGTAACGGAAGGCGCGCTGTTCCTGCAGTTCGCGGAGAGTCAGTGAGCGCGCCAATAGATCCGGAGGGGCGGCAGCCGGTCGCTGCAAAATCGAATAGCGTCCATCGAATCGTCACGGCGGCGCTGGCGCAACCGATCCTCGTCACCGTTCTCACGATTGCTCTCGTCGTTGTCGGCTTGTGGTCACTCTTCAGGCTGCCGGTCGACGCCTACCCAGACATTTCCCCGCCGCGCGTCGAGATCGTCACCCAGTGGCCGGGCCACGCAGCGGAGGAGGTCGAACGTCTTATCACGGTGCCGATCGAGACCGAAATGAACGGCTTGCCGGGCCTAAAGGTGATGAGGTCGGTCTCGCTGTACGGCCTCTCGAGCGTTCGTCTGACGTTTGGGGACGCCACCGACAACTACTTCGCCCGCCAACAGGTATTCGAGAGGCTCCCCGATCTTTCGCTCCCGCCGGGTGTGACCCCGGGAGTTTCACCGCTCTTCTCGCCGTCTGGATTGGTCTATCGCTATGTCGTCGAGAGTCCGGACCGCTCGCCGATGGAGCAGAAGATCATCCAGGACTGGGTCCTCGAGAAGCAATACAAGTCGGTCGCGGGTGTCGCGGACATGTCGTCGCTCGGCGGCCTGACAATGCAATATCAGGTCGTGCTCGATCCGACACGACTGGCCGGGGCGGGACTCTCCGTTCCGTCAGTCGCGGCGGCGTTGGGGGCGAACAATGGAAACGCCGGCGGAGGATTCTACTCCGAGGGTGGGCAATTCTATTATGTGCGCGGACTGGGCCGCCTTGAAACTCCCGACGACATCGGCAAGGTCGTGCTGGCAGTCCACAACGGTGTTCCGGTGCTGGTCAAGGATGTCGGAGAAGTCGTAATCGGGAGCGCGCCGCGCCTCGGGCAATTCGGATTCAACGACAACAACGACGCCGTAGAAGGCGTCATTCTGATGCGCACCGGGGAACAGGCGCAAACCGTCCTCAAGGCTGTGCAGGCGAAAACCGCCGAGCTGAACCGCTCGATCCTGCCAAAGGACGTGAAGGTCAAGCCCTTTTACGATCGGAGCGATCTGATCAGGCTCACGACGCGAACCGTGGAGGCCAATCTCCTGCGCGGCATTCTGCTCGTGATCGTGGTGCTGATCTTTTTTCTCTACGACGTCCGATCGGGACTGATCATCGCCGTGACGATTCCTCTTTCGCTCTTCTTCGCGTTCATTTGCCTCGACCTTCGTCACATCCCCGCCAACCTTCTCTCGATCGGCGCCATCGATTTCGGATTACTCGTGGATGGCGCGGTGGTCATGGTGGAGAACATCCACCGCCGGCTTGCTCACCGGACGTCCGGCGAATCCATTCGCGACGTCATCGCCAATGCTGCGGGCGAGGTTGACCGTCCGATTGTCTACGCGAGAGCCGTGATCGTCGCGGGTTTCCTGCCGATCTATGTGCTGTCGGGCCCGTCAGGGCGGTTGTTCCGGCCGATGGCGGACACCACGATCTTTGCGCTGATCGGCGCACTCCTCGTCACGCTCACCGTGATGCCGGTGCTGGCGGCGTGGGTGCTTCGCGGCGGCGTGAAGGAGAAGCGCAATCGCGCTTTCGAATGGATTCTCGCCCGGTATGAGCGGTCGCTCGATTGGGCATTGTCACACCGCAAGCAGACTGTCTTCGGCTCGATCGGCGTCTTCGTCGCATCGATGTTGATCACGGCGGGAATCGGCGCCGAGTTCATGCCACATCTGGACGAAGGCGCGTTGTGGGTGCGCGCGACGATGCCCTACACGATCTCCTTCGAGGAGTCGTCGCGCATTGTTCCGCAGATCCGCTCAATTCTTCGCTCCTTTCCTGTGGTTACCGATGTAGCATCGGAGCACGGCCGGCCAGATGACGCCACCGATCCCACTGGTTTCTTCAACGCCGAGTTCTACGTCGGACTCAAGCCGTACAGCGAGTGGCACGGCGTGTTCCGATCCAAAGCCGAGCTCATTGAGGCGATAAACCGGAAGCTCACCGCGTTTCCGGGCGTGACGTTCAACTACACCCAGCCCGCCGAAGATGCCGTCGACGAGGCTGAGACCGGCCTCAAGAGCGCCCTCGACGTCAAGATATTCGGCCCGGACCTCAGCGTTCTGGAACAGAAGGGAAGCGAGATCAAGCGCGTGCTTTCGGGGGTCGCCGGGATCCGGGAGCTCACGCTGGTACAGGAGCTGGGACAGCCCAGCCTCACCGTCGCTGTCGATCGCAACAAGATCGCGCACTATGGATTGAACGTCGCCGACGTGAATGGGCTGATCGAGGCCGCGGTCGGAGGAGCTGCCGCGACGCAGGTAGTGCAGGGCGAACGGCTGTTCGATCTCGTAGTGCGCCTCGCGCCCCAGTTTCGTGAGACGCCAGAACAGATCGGGAATATTCTGATCTCGACGCCGGCCGGCGGCCAGGTTCCACTCCGCGAGGTCGCCGACATTCAGATCTCGAATGGCGCCTCGTTCATTTATCGTCAGGACAATTCCCGCTACATCGGAGTTCAATACTCCGTGGAAGGGCGCGATCTCGCGAGCGCAGTGCAGGAGGCGCAGAAAAAGGTTGCGTCCAAGGTGGTGTTGCCTGGCGGGTACCGCATCATCTGGGGCGGAGAATACGAGGAATACACCGCGTCCAGGAAGCAGCTCGCCGTAGTCCTGCCGCTGACGCTCGTGCTGATTTTCGTCCTTCTTTTCGGGCTCTACGGAAACTTCGCGTTCCCGATTATCACGGTGGCTGGCGTGATCCTCTCGGCTCCGATCGGCGGACTGCTCGCGCTCGCGATCACTCGCACACCGTTCTCGGTGTCGTCGGGAATCGGCTTCCTCGCGCTATTCGGAGTATCGGTGCAAACCGCGGTCGTTTACATCTCGTACGCCAACGAGCTCCGCCTGGCGGGAGCCGGGATCGTTGATGCCACTCGACGCGCGGCGCTGCTGAGGCTCAAGCCGATCATGATGACGGCTCTCGTAGCGGCTCTCGGCCTGCTGCCGGCCGCGCTGTCGAGCGGCGTCGGTTCGGATTCACAGCGTCCGTTCGCACTGGTGATCGTGGGCGGCTTGTTCTCCCGACTTCTCATCAGCGTTCTTCTCATGCCCGTTCTGTACGTGATGGTCGCGAAGCAGGACGACCACCTGGAGGTCTAGAAGTCGAACCGGTCCGGTTCCATTAGATACGCCGATTCGTCAATCTACTGCTGAATACTTCGATCAAACTACTGCCGATCACTTCAAATGATTGAGATCCCCGCACACACGATAGCGCAGCTCCTCTATCTGGTTCACACCGATCCGGAGGAGTTGGGGGAAGCGCTCGGCGAGCTACGCGCTCCTGACATAGCCGAGGCTTTGCGCGAGCTTCCACCGGAGCCCGCCGCGAAGGTGATGGCGTCGCTTCCATTCGAGCTCGCCGTCCAGGTGTTCGACGAGCCGGAGCTGACTCGCCATCGCTGCGCGATCATCCAGCTGATCGAGCCGCGCAAGGTCGGGCCGCTCATCGAGGCAATGTCCGCCGACCAGCAGGCGGATCTGTTTCGGGAAGTGCCTCCCGAGCAGCGGCCGCGCCTGCTGGCCACCGTCAGTGAGCCGACTCGCGCGGCGCTCCAGAAGCTGCTTCAGTATCCGCCGGAGACAGCCGGTGGAATCATGACCACCGAATTCGTCAGCGTTCCATCGGACTGGGGCGTTGATCAGGCGCTGCGGCTGATCAGACAAGTAGGTGGCCGTAAGGAGACAGTGTACGCGATCTACATCGTTGACCCCACGACTCAGGAACTAGTCCACGTCGTCTCGCTGCGCGAGCTGCTGACTG
>JADGOA010000209.1 GCA_017883215.1 Thermoanaerobaculia bacterium
GCGCGCCGCTCTCAACCCGAAGGGCTGGTGGTGGTTGCGGGGCAATCTCGGCGTCACTCGTCGTCGACGATGCCACCGCATCGCCTCCTCCTCGTTCCTTGATCTTGCCCCGCAAGCACCACCAGCGCTGGTACCGATTTCCCGATTACAGGCCACTAGGTGGTGGCGCTGACGAACGGCGTGGCTGTCGGAAGCAATCAGCGATGCACGGCCGCCCGACCACCGAGTCCCAACGACCGAGCCCCGATCACCTACGGCGCGACCAGCGTCCGCTCGGAGTCGCGCCGCGGCTGGGGGCGTGGCACGCTGCGGGCGTAGCCGATACGGAGCAGCAGCTGGGGCGGGTGAGGCGAGCGCAAGGTCGCCCACAACTGTGCCCGGAGCGTCTCCACCTCGATCGGTGTATTGATGAACGAGTAGTTCAGGTGCAGCCGGGTGAGCAGGAGAAGCAGCAGCTCCAGAGTCTCGCCGGCGCGGATCAGCGATACGCGATCGTCTTCCGAGGTGATGACCAGCAGCGCAGCCGAGAGCTCGATCAGGCCGCGGTCGCGTTTTGCCTGCAGCGCGCTCACGTCGAAGCTGCGCAGGAACCACGGCGTGGCGGAGGCGAGCGGGTCGGGGATGCCGAGTCCGTCGGCGCAGATGCCGTCGCAGGCGTCGGTCGACTTGGGGCGCACCCAGTCCGCGAGCTCGCTCCGGAAACCGCGGCTCTTCAGAAGAATCCGGTCCGCTTTCTCGACCAGCTCGGCCGCGCGTTCGCGGTCCGCCGGCACGAGGAAGTGGGCAAACGACGAGTGCGCCGCCATGAACTCATTCAGCTCGCTGATCGCGTCGGGCTCGATCTCACGAGTCTCGAACTCGCCCCGGTTCGTGCGCCGAGCGGTGATGGCCGGAAAGAGCCGGCGCAGGGCGGCCGGCGTGGCGCAGGTCTCGCGCAGAGCGATCAGGGCAACGGGGAGCGACTCCTCAGGCCGGTCCTGATACAGCACCGTTGCCTCGTAGCCGAAATGCGCCGCTGCCACGCGGAAGTTCGTGATGGCCGTCCCGACGCTCAGCATCAGCTCCCGGTCGGCGGGATCGGCGATGGCCACGCGCCTGGAGTAGTCCGCAAACACCTCCACGCCATCATGTGTGATGCGGAACGACCACGGCTGGGCGTTGTGACCCGATGGCGCGAGGACCGCGTATCGGATCAGAAAGGCCATCTGATCGGCGTGCGATTCGATCTCGTAGAATTCGGATTCGTCGATCAGCCACGGATCGACCCTGGGGTCGACGTGCTCGCCCATGCGACACCTCCGCTTCAGGCTTCGACGCGCGCGATGCTGGCAGCTGTGGGTACGAAGGCGCCCGGCTGATACGCGCAGAGCGGATCAGCCGCAAACACATCGCCGGTCATCGCAAACGCCCGCGCCCGCGATCCGCCGCAGATGTTGCGGAACTCGCATCGCAGGCACTTACCTTTGAGATTCGACTTGTCACGGATGGCGGCGAACATCTCCGCCGTCCGATAAACCATTCCCAGGGGCTGGTATCGCACGTTGCCCGCCGTGAGCGGCAGCAGGGGGCTGGCGCTCACCTCGCCCGTATGGGAGATGAAGACGACGTCGTCGCCCGCCGCGGCCCGCATCACGTTCGGTTCGCGCAGGACGATCTGCGCGTCGTGGGAATCGAAGTAACGGTCCAGCGTCTCCCGGCGGGCCCTGGCGGTCTGCTCCAGCAGAAAGCGGCGGTAGTGCGGCGCCTCGAACGTCCGGATGGAAAACGAAGTTCGTTGAGAAAGGTCGAACAGAGCTCCGAATGCTGCTTCGACTTCTTCGCCGTTGAGCATGTCGCTCTGCTTTGGATGGCCGACGGGCACCATCACGTAGATGTTCCAGCGCTCGATTCCGATGTCGCCCAGGAGCTCGGCCATCCGCGGCAGGTCGAGCATGTTGCGGCGGGACAGCAAGGTGTTGACCTCGATCCCGATCTCGGCGGTGCGCGCCCAGCGCAACGCCAGCAGGGTGGCTCCGAACTGGCCGCTGATGCCGCGCTCTCCGTCGTGCTGTTCCGGAACCGCACCATCGAGCGCGATGGCGATCCGGTCAGCGCCGTTGTGCTTGATCTTGCCGACCGCTGCTCCAGTCAGATTGGACGAAACAGTCACGGTCGCGGTGGTCTTCAGGCTGCGGCGGCGCGCGTAATCGATCAGCTGAAATATGTCCGCGCGCTCGAGGAGATCCCCCCCTGTCAGAATGAACTCATCGGGACGAAGCGCGACGACCTGGTCGATCGTCTTGTAGGCTTCGTAGGTGGATAGTTCCAGCGGACTGCGCTTTTGCTGGGCTCCAATGGGACAATGCACGCAGTTGAGCCGGCACGCACGCGTCAACTCCCACATCACGATCGGCGCCGCGTCTGGCTGTTGGTTCGCCGGCTGCAGGTTCATGAAAAGACCTCGATTCCCTAGTGCGATCATGGAAGCATCCGGGAAGAATGTGGCGGATGACTATGCTCACGTGAGGTCGTGATTTAGCGCACACTGCACCAGTTTCCATTCACGAACAGCTCATTCAGGACCAGATCGATGACCATCTGCTGCAGCCATTCGGAAGACGAGCACCACGCCATCAGCACGTGCCAGGAAGTGACCCACTACCCCTCGGAAGACTACCCCTGTCTCTGCAGCGGATTCGCGGCGGAGCAGTCGAGCGACCGCTGCTCACGCTGTGGTCATGCCCGGGCGCAGCACGCGACGGCGCGCATATGCAAGCCCGCCACGGGGGAGTATTGCGGCTGCCGGAGAGAGGTGTAGTGGTCAGTGCTCAGTGACCAGTGATTAGTTGGAGCAGCCACGCTCGCAGACTCCTGATCACTGATCACTGATCACTCCTGCCTCAATTGCGCAGCAGCGGGCACGAGCTCGGGATCCCGCTGTCGATGCTGGGCTCGAGCTCGCGGCAGATGACGGGCGCCTCGCCCATTCGGCATGGGCCGGGAACGCCATCGATCCATACCAGGTCATGGACGACCTTCACAGTGCCGGCGGCGAGAAACTCGATGGCTCGGATGAACATCTCTCCCCATCCGGCGCGCACCATCCATCGCTGGTGAAGGTCGGCGTAGGCGCTCGACAGATCGGCAGCGCCCCACATGCGCGCGTCGAGGGCGAGCGGCGCGACACGATAGGGTCTGCTGAGGAGGAAGAGCGGACCAGCTCCGACCTCGCGAGTGACGAAGTAGGCGGAGTTCCGCGTTTCGATCTCTCCGGCGAAGATCGCTTCGCGCACGGCGCGGAGACCTGCGTAACGGCGCTGGCCGTTCTCGTCGCGCAGCATCAGGTCGCCGGGATGAAGTGCGATCAGTTTCTGCGGAAATGCCTCGAGGAGCGGCTCGGTGACGATGTAGTTGTAGCCGAGGAGAAAGACGTAGTCGGCGCGGAAATGGAGGAGAAGGTCGGCGGTCTCGCCATCGTAGTCGGCGCGGGCGTGGAGGTTGCGCGCCGACAGGCCGCGATCGGCCAGGGCGCGCTTCAACGGCCTGATGACGACCCGAATCTGCGCCGCTTCGACGGCATCAATCTCTGCGAACGTGTCTTCGCAGCTGACGACGGCTGCGATCTCGAACAGCGCACCACGATGCGTATGCGCGATCGCGTACTCGAGTCCCGGGGCGCTGTGAGACGTCAGGACGACCACGCGCAGGGGCGTGAATTCGTCAGGCATGATCAGACGAGGACCGGCTCGCTGACGCTGTCGATGTCGTCGGCGCTCTCCAGCTCCGAGACGACGTCGGTTGCAATCGGGTCACATCCCGCCTCGCAGAGGATGACCTCGTACATGCCGAGCGTCTCGGCCACGGCATCGTCGTCAATCTTGCGGACGGCATAGCCCTGATGATCGATCACGTAATCACCCGGGAGGACCTGCTCGGTGAGGTTGTCGAGGCGGATCTGCTTCTTGATGCCCCAGAAATCGACGACCGCGATCTTCCCGCGGACTGAAACTACCTGGCCGGGCGCGCCGAGACACATGGTCCACCTCCGTAGCGGCAGGGTACGCAGTCGCCAAAATCGACCCGATGACTATGCGCACTCGCGCCCGTGACAAGAGTCACTCGGTCGGATGGTACACGGCGTGGCTGCGAGGCGCCGGCAGACGGCGCTCGGTCCGGAAGTGTCGGCAACCACGACACGTAGATCGTCGTACTCTTCGTCACAAGTTCGGATGACGAAAGTCAGTGCTGCACCTCAAATCCGGCCCTACGTTCGCGGCGGAGCCCCTCGATGAAAGTACGAGACGCAATGACCCCTGCACCAGCCAACTGCGGACCTTCGACTCGGATACGACTCGCCGCTCAGCTGATGGCCGACCATGAATGCGCGGCCCTGCCGGTCATCGATTCGGGGCGCCTGGTCGGGATCATCACGGATCGCGACATCACCTGCCGGGCCGTAGCGCAGCTTCCCAACGCGTCGGAGCAGCCGGTGTCGAGGGCGATGACACGTCCGGTGATCACGGTCGGCGCAGACGATCCGCTCGAAGCAGCGACGGTGCTGATGGAGCAGAACGCCATCCACCACGTTCCGGTGATCAATTCCGACGGCACGCTCGTCGGAATCCTGGCGCAGAGCGACGTGGGGCGGCGCCTCAGCAACCGCGAGCTCGGTCGCATGGCGCGGCTGACCTCGATCCCAGGCCGCGCGGTCTACGCCCGCAGCGCGGCGCTCGTGAGGAAGGAGCCCTGATATGCGCGGCATCGATTCGCTTGAAGATCTGGAGGATCTCGCCTTCGACATAGAAGGCGAAATCGTGGGCGCCGGTTCCGGACGTGCGCGGAATCGCCATCAACTCCCACGGAGCGGCAATGGCGATTCCGATCGCGCTGGCGAGGATGTCGACACCGATTGGGAGATGGCCGAGTTGTACGGCGAGGAGGTGGCAGGGGGGAGCAACCTCGCGCCCGATCAGAACGTGGTCGAGGAGCTCGGTGAAGCCCTCGGCCTCACATACGAGGACGACGAGGAGCTCTGGTGCGGGACCAAGGAGAGCGACCGCGATCGTCACCGCTGGGAGCTCGACCCCGCGTCGGCCGACGACTGGACGGACCGCAAGCGCAAGTGAGGCAGTGGGCAGTGGGCAGTAAGGCGGCGTATTCTGCCCACTGCCCACTGCCCACTGCCCACTGCCTCACGCCGCTGGTCGCAGCTTCCAGGTTACGTACGGTTTGGCGAGCTGTCGGAGCGTCCAGTTCTTCATGCTGTAGACGTGGTCGGCGAAGGTCGGCTCGACGAGCTGTGCGGTCTCTTCGGGCTGCACGACGAGCGAGACTTCGATCGGCAGAATGCCGACCGGCAACCCGGCCCGGCGACATGACTGGTGCAGGTATGCGAAGACGTCGCGCATCGCCTCCGGATCGGGCGGTGGAAACTCTTCCATCTCGCTGTCGATCGTCGGCCGGAAGATGCAGACGGTCGGGAAGGCGCCGGCATTGACGATGCGATCGATCCCGCGCTTGGTCGCCTCGATCGGTTCCACGCCGGCGATGATCTCGCCTGACACGCGGCCGCGGCCGAGCTTCTTCGCTGTGTACTCCATCGCTTCGAAAAAGGCGTGTTGTCCCACCGTCGACGCTTTGCCCGGGCAAAGTCGTGCGAAGACTTCCGGATCCTCGAACTCGTAGCAGAACGAGAAATGGTCGGTGCCGGCTTCGATCAGCTCGTCGTACTCGACGAACTTGCGCCGCGGAACCGGGACCGCCTGCACGCCGATGAAGCCGCCGACCTGCTGGCGCACGGCGCGAACGTACGGTTCGCACATCCGCAGTCCGTGCATCTCCTCGCGCTCGTCGCGATCCTCGTAGTGGTAGCCGGTGTTGAAATGCGTGAAGATCGCGCCGGATTCGTTGCGTGCGGCACGGGCCACCTCCACGACGTCTTCGACGCGTTTGCGCGACTCCTCCGCGGCGCCGACGTTCTTGCCGGTCGTGCAGAACTTGCACGCCTGGGAAATGGCGTTGGACCAGTAGAGACAGCGTGCGGAGACGTAGATGCCGAGGTAGTTGCCCTGGAGCACGCCGATGCGGCTCATCTCGTTGCCGGCGGACGTCTGGCGGGAGTACCACGCCGGTTCGGGGGGGATCTCGATGGTGTACTCGGAGCCGTTGCGGCTGTCGAGAATGCGGTAGGCGTCGCGGTCCCAGCGGAGGAGGAACGACGAGTGCTGCGCGAACCGCTCGACGACCGGGACGTTGACCCAGATGTCCTTCGGCCTGGAAGGAATGATGATCTCCAGACCCGATCCGAGGCCTGCTCGAGTCCTGGTGATCCGCCGGCCGGCCTCGGTGGCGTGGCAGGAAGGATCGATGCGCATTCCGCGGCAGAACAGTTCGATTTCGAGCTCGACCGGCTTCAACATGCCGCTAGTGAATGACGCAGTGGCACATCGCGGTATGACGAGCGTCATGTCGCGAGGTGATCTACGTTCCGGCTTCGCGATATGAAACATGGCAGGTGGAGTCGTCACGGCACCTTTTCGCCTGGGGGAAGTCTAAGAATATGCGCGAGTTGCTTCTGTCGGAGCTGACGGACGACAGCGGCGAGGCTGCCACCCGGCGCGGCAAGTTTTGCCGCGGGCGAGCGGGCGAATCGCTGCGACTCCACGAGC
>JADGOA010000013.1 GCA_017883215.1 Thermoanaerobaculia bacterium
GGACGGGGGCGGAGCCGTGATCGGTTGCGCCTGATTCGCCTGCGATTCGCTTGTGGTGGCGGCGGTGGTCTGCGTCTGTGACACGTCCTGCTTGGCCGGCGTGCATGCGGTCAGTGCGATCGCAAATGCAGCCCAGATGATCTTCTTCACGTCGGTTCTCCTTCGGCGCGCGAATGCTACCGGCAGAGGATGCGGGACGCAAACTGCAGAGCGGGCCGCGGCGCGCCGCTACGGGAGCGACGGCGAGATGACCACTGGACGAGATTCGCCGGTGATCTGGATCGTGCCGTCTTCGGCGAACAGCTCGACGCGATCGCCTCCGCCGTTCACTTTGCCGGTGAAGCGGATTCGCGTTTTCTGCCCGACCTGATCGCGGCGGACGGCGAGGCCGGCGAAATCCGACCGGATCTCCGCGTCTTCGTCCGCCGTGATGAGGGTGGCATCGATGTCGGCCGCGAATTGCGGGCTGACGTTGAGGACGACGTTCCCCTGCGAGGTCTTCGCGTAGATCGGCGAACGCCGCACCTGCGGGGCGACGGTGATGGTGACGTCGCCCGAGCGCGTCTCCGCGTTGATCGAGCCGTTGGCGTTGGCGACCAGGATGTCCCCGCCGCCGGAGCGGAGGGTCATGGCGGCGCCCGCGTGCAGGACCCGGATCATGCCGCCGTCGGTCGCGGCGAAACCACCCGCCCGCGCAGAGTTGATGACCACGTCGCCGGCGCTGGTCCTGGCGTTGAGAAAGCCGACGATGTCGCCGAAGCTCAGGGGGCCGCCGAAGGAGGTGACGGTGCATTCGCCGAGGACGATCCCGAGCCCCACCTCGCCGGCGCGGGTGGTCACGCGTGCGCGGCCCCGGACCTGCCCGACAGAGACATTGCCCAGCGGTGTGTTGAAGGTGAAGTCGCCGTCCACGAGAGTGGCGTGAAAGGACTTGACCAGAATCGCCGGGCCAACTCCTCCCGCTGCAGCCGTCCCGACGATCGAGCGCACGGACTGGGTCTGCTCCGCTTTCGTCCCTTTCTTCAGGACGAAGACGTTGCCCATCATGGTGGCGGTGGTGATCGTTGCGCCGCGCGAGCCGTTGATGCCGCCGCGGAACGTGGTGCCGCTCATCCGGCCGCTGACCGGCAGGTTGGTTCGGAAATCACCGCGAATGGTCTTACCGATCCACTGAAAGCTCGCCTCAGGGGTGACGGCGACCTCGATCTGGCCGTTCACCGACGAGAGCTGAACGCCGTTCGTGGGGCTGCCACTCGGGTCATAGGTGATGTCGCCGTTGACGGTGTCGGCGACGACCGGGCCGGTGACGTTCTCGATGACGATGGCGCCGTTCACGTTCTTGATGTTCGCGCCGCCGCTCACGTTCGCCACCCGGAGGCGGTCGCTCATCTGTGATGAGATCTTCACGTGCACGGTCGACGGGACGGAGACGGCGTAGTGGACGACGGACATCCACCGCTCCGTGCGGGCGGCCGGGAGCAGCGTCCGGATGATCAGGGTCTGCGGCGAACCGGTCGTGGTCAGCTGCGTCTGATCGAGGGCCTCGCGGATGGCGGCATCATCGATTCCGGTGACGGTCTTCTGGGCCCTGACGGTGACGTTGGCGACGTTGCCGCCGACGATCTCGACGTTGCCGAAAGGATTGTCGATCCAGAGGGTCCCGTTGGTGTTGAGACGGAACTCGCGGACGAACCTCTCGGTCGTTCCGAACTTCGCCGCCGAAGCGGCCGTGGCGCAGAAGAGCGCCACCACGGTAGCCACACAGCGAATGGTTCTCGTCATCGCGGACCGATCTTGCTCAGCGCTTCCGCGGCCTTGACGCGGACATAGAGGTTCTCGTCACCCTGCGCCGCCTTCTGCCGCAGCGTGTCCACGGCCGCCTGATCGAGGCTCTGGCCGCTATTGGCCATCCTGGCGAGCGCCTCCACCGCTTTGATGCGGACCGACGGATTGGGGTCGTTCTTCAGCGCGTCGATGAGCGCCTCGCGGGTGGCGTCGCCGCTGGACGTGAACTTCGGAGGAAGTTTCTGCAGCGTGTCGACGGCGCGGATGCGCACGCCTTCGTGCTGTTCGTTGTGTAGAACGCTGGCCAGCGCCTGCGTGATCTCCGGATTCGCATAGCGCGGCTCCGAGTAGGTCTGGCGCACCCAATCGATGGCCTGCGAGCGCGCGGTGGAGCTCTTGGGGTCGTTCTGCAGCACGTACGAAAGGAGGCGCACCACGCTCTTGTCGGCTGGGCTTCCGGTGACGGTCACGTGCTGGGTGACGTCGAATGCGACGCCGATCTGGCCGTCGCGGGGATCGGCGTCGACGAACTGCACGTTCTCGATGTCGGGGCGCCCCTCGATGTTCGGGCTCATCGACGCGGCCGGAAGGACGCGCGTTTCAGCGATCGAATAAACCGGCTGCCCCTGCATCATCGGCTGCGCGGCTGTGACGGCGGCGCCGCGCGGCGCAAGGCGAACCGGCGCGGTGCGCTGTCCCGCGAAGTAGGCGCCGCCGGCCAGAACCACCACGGCCGCCGCCTGCGCCAGCCATCGCGCGGCCGGACGGCGGCGGAACGGAATCACCACCGCCTGCTGCGGCAATGCCGCCGCCAGGAAGCGGTCGCGGACGTGCGGGGGGACATCCACCTGCGGCAGATCCGCGAGAACCTGCCAGGTGTCTTTCATCGAGAGCCACTCCTCGTGGCATTCGGGGCACGTCTCGATGTGCCGGTGCGCCGCCTCGCGCCCGGCCGCGTCGAGCGACCAGGTCAGCAGCAGCGGCATGCTCTCTTTTACGGCAAGACATTCAGACATTGGTCCCCCCCGCGCGGATCCACCAGCAGCATCTTCTTGAGCGTCTCCATGGCCCGGAACACGCGCGTCTTCACCGCCCCTTCGGAACATCCGGCGATCTGCGCGATCTCGGCGTACGACAGTCCCTGATAGCGCGACAGCAGAATCGCTTCCCGCTGTTCGGCAGTGAGCGCCTGCAGCGCGCGCTGGATCCGGATCTCGTTCTCGCGCCGCTCCAGATTCCGGTCGGGGGCGTTTTCGGCCGGAGCGGGGAGGGTCACCAGGACGTCTTCGGCCTCCTTGGACTTGTTGTCCGATTTCCGGAGGTAGTCGCGACACCAGTTGGCCGTGATGGAAAAGAGCCATGTGGACAGTTTGGCGTCGCCCTGGAACTGGTTGGCATGCTTGAGCATTTTCACGAACACTTCCTGCATGGCGTCCTCGGCCGCTTCCGGGCTCCTCAGAAACCGGAGAGCGAAGTTGTAGATCCGCCCCGCGTAGCGGTCGTAGATCTCGGACGCCGGGGAGTGATCACCAGCCTGAACGATTCGCATCAACTCCTGATCGCTCAGGTGTTTCATCTCCCCTGGTTCTCTCCCCTTCGACGGTGGCATGGCAGAAAGGTTACGGACGATATCAGGCGGGAACAACCGGGCCGGGGGTTTGATTCGCGGGCTGGCACGGCCGGAGAGGGGTCGGGGCCTCCGCCTCGATGTTGGCAATCACCAGCGCGAACACATCCAGCGTCAGATAGAACACCTCGGTGTCGCCGAAATTGAACTCGAACATCCCGGCACATGTCAGCGCTACAGCGATGGCGACGCCCGCCTGAGCCCATCGCCGCGCCGGCCCCTTCCATGCCCGCGCGCATTCGCGGAGGAAGAAGTAGAGCAGCAGGACATAACCCGCCAGCGCGATCACTCCCCGTTCGGCCCAGATCTGCACGAAGTTGTTGTGCAGGTGCGGAACGCGAAGCCGCGGCGCGTCGTGCATCCGGTAAAGCGGATAAAGCTCCTTGACGTTAGCCGGACCGACGCCGAACACCGGATAGTCGCGGATGATCTCCACTCCCGCCTGCACCATGCGGATGCGGTCGAGGTTCGATTCCTGCTTGGTGTCGAGCGTTGAGATCAGCCGCGCGAAAAACGGCAACGGGGCAAGTGTAACCAGCAGCAGCGCCGCCGGCAGCGCGATCGCCATCCACCGCGGCTTCGCGATGATGAGAATCAGCCCCATGGCCAGTCCCCAGGCCAGCCAGGCGCTGCGCGTGAACGTGAGCAGGAGCGCGAACGTCGGGATGACCGCAGGAACGATCATCCACGGCTTGCGCTCGTGGATCAGCAGGATCGTGAAGAGGATCGCCAGCGGCATCAGCTCTCCCGAGTAGGTCATCACGTGCGTGGCCGTGCCGGTGATGCGATGCTCCAGATCGCGCTGCCCCAGGACGAAGTACTGCAACAACCCGTCCGTACCGATCCAGGTCACGAAGAGCGCGTGTGCGTAAAGCGCCAGCTGCCGCACCCGCGGGATTTCCCGGAAGAGGATCAGCGCCGCGGGGAAGATCAGCATCTTCACCCACAGCATCGTCTCGCCGAACAGATGCAGCCGCCGAGGCGCGATGAGCGCGGAGAGGGTGGAGGCGATCCCGTATAGCGCCAGCGGATAGTAGAGAACGTGCAGCGACGGTCGGATCTGCTTCCTGTCGATCGCCGAGAGGAGGAGCAGCCAGGCGAAGCTGCCGGCGATCTCCGAAACCGCGGTCTTTCCCTGGAAGGTGACGTGGGTGAGGTAGAGGATCGCCGACCACCGCAGGGTGGGCGGCAGGTCATCGAGGTGGAGTCGCTTTGCGAGGGCCAGCACGCGCCTGAGTGCCTACGCGCTAGAACCGATCACGCCTCGTCGAACGCTTCCTCGACGAGCATCACCGGAATGTCGCTGACGATCGGGTAGACGCGGCGGCACTTCACGCACTGCAGCCCCTGCTCGACGAGCGGCTCTTCGCCGCGGAATTTGTCCCGGTACTTGTCGCGCACCGAGCTTCGCTTCGCGTCGGAGAGCGGCACGAGCTTGACCTCCTGCTTGCACAAAGGGCACGCCAGAATCTCGAGAAGTTCTTTGTCGATCGCCATTGGCCGAACTATACGGGAGTCGGTAGTTTGGGGCCAGTGCTCGGTGCTCGGTGCTCGGGGGTCGGGGAGCTACTCCTTGCTCACTCCACATCGGGCAGCAGGTCAATCTATGATGCGACCGATCGCCGCTGCTCAGGATCCAGCGACCCCCAACCGTCCCCCCGAACACCGACCTCCGAGCACCGACATGCGCATCCTCCACCTCGCCGCAGGCAATCGATGGACCGGCGCAGCCGCTCCGGCGTTCGCCGAAGTGGAAGCGCTTCGCGGCGTGGGGATCGACGCGCACTACGCTTACGTCGGCGGATACAAGCTCGAGTCGAAGATCCGCCAGCTCGACTTCGCGCATGCGGCGATCGAGAAGGCGCAGAACCCGGCCTCGTTCCTCCGCAGCGTGCGGGCGCTGACCGCGCTCGGTCCGTTCGACATCGTCCATGCGCACCTGACCTACGATCACTGGGTGGGCCGCTTCGTCGCAAAGCGGCTCGGGGCCGCGCTCGCACGAACTTTTCACTCCCGCCGCGTCCTCCGCTCCGATCCCTTCACCCGCCTCCTGGTTTCCGAGACGCCGGCGATCTGCGTCGTGAACCAGACGTTCGTCTCCGCTCGGCAGCTGCGCAAGCGGGCGCCAGCATTCACCCCGCCGCCGGTGGATCATCGGCAGTTCACTCCCGCGGGAGACAACGTCCGCAGCGCCTACGGCATCGCTCCCCACACGCCGCTGCTGGCCGTGATCGGAAAGCTGTCGAAGGGGAGAGGCTTCGAAACGGCTCTGCAGGCATTCGCGGCCGTTCGCCGATCGATCGAAGGAGCGAGGATGATGATCATCGGCCACGGCGAGCATCGCGGCGCGCTGGAGTCGCTGGCGTCCGAGCTCGGCATCGCGCCTCACCTCGTCTGGGCCGGTTACCACGAGACCGACCTTGCCGAGCATTACCGCGCCGCCGACGCGCTGCTGTTCACGGGGCGCGGCTCTGACGAGGGGCACCGCGCGGTCCTGGAGGGAATGGCTTGCGGCGTGCCACCGGTGGCCGTGCCGATCGACGGAATCGCAGCGCTCGTCGGCGGGTTTGGCCCGGAGGTGATGGCGGTGTCAGAAGCCCCCGACGCCATCGCCCGAACGGCCGTGCGGCTGCTCTCGCACGACCGCGGCTCTTTGTCGGAAGCGCTGGTGGCGCATTCGCTGCAGTTCGGCTACCAGGCCGCCGCCAGCCGCCTGATCGCCGTCTATGAGGCGATCGGCCACTGATCGCCAATCGGCGCTATTTGTTGCACCGCCACGTCACCACAGAAGAGAATCTCGACGGATTAATCAGGAATGCCTCAAATCAGCTTCACGACTGTGGCGACGTACCTCGCGCAATTCATCAGCGCCATCGTCATCGCCGGGCTGCTGTTCGGATTCCAACGGCAGTACCGCAACTCCTATCTGCGCCACTGGGTGTCCGGATGGGCCGCGCTCGCCGTCTACCACCTGGCATCCTTCACCGGATTCGTGCTGGCCGTGGCGTATCACCAGCCGGCCTTGCACCCGGCACGCCTCGCAGCAGCTCTGGTCGCCGCGGTGGCCGGCTATACGCAGATCGGCTGGTTCGTCTTCGGTGCCTACGAGCTGATTCGCCGCCGGCCGGTGCGGATGGCAGATGCGCGCCGCGTGCTCATCATCCTTGCCCTTTTCGGTGTGGCCACGGCCATCGTGTTTCTCGACAGCAGCACGCTCTCGGCAACCCGTTATCTCGCGCGCTTCGGCGTGCGGGCGTTTCTCGGCGGGATAGCCTTTCTGGTTACCGCCGTCGCCCTCTGGCGCTCGCGAACACGGCGAGAGGGCATTGGTGTCCGCGTGCTCGGCGCGGGCTATTTCTTCTACGCCCTCCAGCAGCTTCAGTACGCCGGCTTCACGATGGTGTGGCTGCTGGAGGGGGCCTATCCGCAATACTTCGACACCCTCGGCTACGGCGATTTCCTGCTGCAGTCCGTTCTGGCCATCGGCATCGTGGCCTGCCTTCTGGAAGACGAGCGCGAGGCAGCGGCGCTGGCTTCCGTAGAGATCGAGCACATCGCCTACCACGACGCACTGACCGGCCTTCCGAACCGGCCGCTGTTCATGGACCGCCTCATCATTTCGGTGGCGCAGTCACACCGGAGTGGCCAGAAGCTGGCGGTGCTCTTTCTCGATCTCGATCGATTCAAAGACATCAACGACTCCCTCGGACACTCCATCGGCGACCAGCTGCTGAAGGCGCTCGCCGATCGAATCCGCCGCTGCATGCGCGAAGGCGACACGCTGGCGCGCTTCGGCGGAGACGAGTTCACGCTGCTCATCCCCCGCATCGAGGACGTCGAAGACGTCGCCAAGGTCGCCGCGGAGATCCTCGAGACGCTCGATCGGCCGTTCGTGGTCAGTGATCGCGAGCTGTTCATGAGCGCGAGCATCGGCATCAGCGTCTACCCGGCCGACGGGCTCGATGCCGAGACTCTCGTCCGCAACGCCGACACGGCCATGTATCGCGCCAAGGATTCCGGCCGCGACAACTACCAGCTCTATGCGCCGGCGATGAACGCGCTGGCGCTGGAGCGGCTGGCCCTCGAAAACCTTCTTCGCAAGGCCATCAGCCAGCAGGAGCTCGTCCTCCATTACCAGCCGCTCGTCGACGCCAACAGCAGATCGGTCGTCGGCTTCGAGGCGCTGGTGCGGTGGCAGCATCCGGAGCTCGGCCTTCTTTCGCCAGGCCAGTTCATCTCCGTCGCGGAAATGTCCGGTCTGATCATCCCGATCGGCGAGTGGGTGCTGCACACCGCGCTGCGCCAGCTGCGGGCGTGGCGGCACATGTTCGGCACCGACCTGCGCATGTCGGTGAACCTCTCGGCGCGGCAGTTTCAGCAGCCGGATCTCGCCGACCAGATCCGCGCCGCCGTAGAGGAGCACGATGTTCCGCCGACTTCGGTCGAGCTGGAGATCACCGAAACCCACGCCATGCAGAATGCGGAGAGGACCATCGGCACGCTTCGCGAGCTGAAGGAGATCGGCGTGCGCATCGCCATCGACGACTTCGGCACCGGCTATTCGTCCCTGAGCTACCTGAAGCGGTTCCCGATCGATACGCTCAAGCTCGATCAGGCCTTCATCAGAGGCGTCCTCAGCGACCCGTCCGACGCTGCCATCGTCAGCGCCGTCATCTCGATGGCGCACAGCCTCGATCTCGAGGTGGTTGCTGAAGGGGTCGAGACAGCAGAGCAACTGTCGTTTCTGCAGAGCCGGCAGTGTGACCGCATCCAGGGCTACTACTTCAGTGCTCCACTGACAGCCGCGGAGATGGAGCCTTATCTGTTGTCGAGCGCCGCTGCGTCGATGTAAGCGCGACCAGTGTCATTCCGCGCCCCGGCGGGACGTTGGCAGGCGCAAGACGTGAAAAACGCCTTCACATTTTCGGGCGAATTGCTCGTTCCCAGCCGTGCCGACTGTCCCTACAGCGTCCGCAGCACCGCCCGCACGGGACTGGCGTCGCCACCACGGATCTTCAGCGGCAGTGCGAGCAGCTCGTACGCTCCTTCGACGACGTGGTCGAGGACGAGCCCCTCGAGATTCGACATGTCGTAGCCGGCCAGCGCCTGATGTGCCTCCAGCAGCTTCGAGGCGAACGGATCGACGGACGGCGTGTCGATGCCCACGAGAATGACGCCGCGGCCGTGCAACTCGTCGATCAACTCCGGCGAAAGGCTGGCGAAGTCGTCGTTCCAGGCGTACGGATCGGGAAAGGTCCCGGTGCAGAACAGCACGCGCGGAGCGTCGATCGTCTTTCCTTCGATGTGCAGCGGCATGATCCGCTCTCCGCGGCCGACTGCGACCCGAAGGACATTGCAGCGCCCCACGAAGTACTCGAGGCTGCGCGAGGCGATGTCCTCGCCCGACGCCAGGTAGTGGCTGGGCGCATCGCTGTGCGCGCCGACGTGGAGCGTGGTGCGAATGTCGGAGAGCGTCAGGTTCGCACCGGCGCCCATGTCGACATTCACGTTGCGCGCGAACGGCGTGTCGCCCGGCCATACGCCGATGGAGGCATCCACGACCGGCGAGATGTCGATCAGCATCGCGTTACGCTCGCGTTTTCCATGAACGCACGACTTTAGCAGAGCCTAAACGGTCACGAGGTGAACGGCTACTACCTCGTGACCCCGTGACCTGGTGACCTCGGGCGCTTCGCGCTCATAATCTCCACCATGCGCAGACAATTCGCCGTTCTTCCGCTTCTCCTGCTCCTCGCCTGCGCGAGCTCGCCCGTCATCAAGCCGAACCAGTACGGACTGCGGGTCGTGCCGGACCTGGCGACGTACAGGCAGACCGTCCGCCTCGATGCCGACAAGCGGCTGCTGGACGTCGAGCGCGCCGTACCCGGAATTCGGATTGACGTTCGTTACGCGACGCCGAACAACTTCATGCACCGGCCGCTGTATCCCGTGGCCAAGGTCTTTCTGCGGGCCCCGGCAGCGAAGGCGCTCGCCGACGTGCAGCGCGAGCTCACGCCCCAGGGCCTGGGCCTGAAGGTGTTCGATGGTTACCGCCCGTATCGCATCACCGAAGCGATGTGGGAGCCGGTCCGCAATCCTGATTTCGTCGCCGATCCTGCGAAAGGGTCACGCCACAACCGCGGCGCCGCCGTCGACCTGACGCTCGTCGATCTCCGTTCGGGCGAAGAGATCTCCATGCCCACCCCGTACGACGACTTCACGCCGCGCGCCGGGCAGGATTTCAGCGACCTTCCGGCGGACGTGATCGCGAATCGCGCAAAGCTCCGCGACGCGATGGTCCGCCACGGCTTCGATCCGCTCCCCACGGAGTGGTGGCACTTCGATTACCACGGCTGGCCGCGTTTCGAGCTGCTGGACGTACCGCTCGAAGAACTGGCGAAAGAAGAACGCTGATCGGAGTGCGGGGGTCTCGCCCGCCGTTTTCTCAGCCCTCCATTCCGCCGGGCGAGGACGCCCGGCGGCTGCGGACGAGGACGTCCGCACTCCATCGCTAGAAGCGCACCACCGCCGACACCGATCCCACCTTGTAGTGCTCGCTTGTGTCGTAGCCCAGATCGATCTGGAACCGCGGCAGGGCGATGCCGCCGCCGATCGACTTGTGGTTCTGGGACTGTCCTTTCGGATAGAGCAACGCCGCGCCGACTGCATCGGGCGTCGTCAACGGTCCGTTCCACTGGATCGAGTGCGCCGGATCGCGCCAGAAGCCGGCGCGAATGGCGACCGGCACCTTGGTGGGGAAGAAGTACTCGCCACCGACGTGCAGCTCGGTCACGTCGTTCGCCTTGTACGGATTCTTCAACCCCTGCACGTCCGTGATCGTCGAAACGAAGTCGTCGACCAGGTTCGAGTACTTCACGCGCACGGCGTCGAAGTTGACGAGGAAGTAAGGGGAGGCGGCCCAGCTGGACGGCAGCGGATGGCTGGAGATGCCCACGCCGTAGATGTCGGGGATATGGAAGGTCGTGTCGGCGAGCTTCACGAAATCGAAGTTCGTGTTGGCGTTCGCGATGAACGTCGGTGTGACGAACTTCGCACCCTTCTTGTAAACAGCCCCGATGTTGATCGGATCTCCGGGGTCGCCCCATTTGACCCCCACACCGAACGTGAGGTCCTTTTTCGTCACCACGTCCACGGCCGACCCCCCGCTGGTCGCTGTGGCCTGGACCGAGATGCTCTGGAAGTCATATGCCGGGGTCAGCCGGAAGGTGAAGGACGACTCGCGGAAGAGCTGATAGCGAGCGGTCGCGCCGAATGAGAACTTCTTCACTTTGTACGCCGCGGCGAAGCCCCAGGTCTTCTCCTGCACGTCGAGCGCAGTCAGGAAGGGGTTGACCGTGTACTCGAGACAGGCGAACGGGTCGTTGGCCTTGTTGCGGATCGACTGGCACTCGCTCTGTGAGACGGGGCCGTTTCCACCTCCCTGCGGGAGATAGAAATTCGGCACGTCCGCCGTGATCTGGCCAGTGAAGTCGTTGCGCTGCGGCACGACCTGTCCCGATCCGGAGTTCTTCAGCGGCGCGTGGTAGTAGACGCCGAAGGTGAAGTTCTTGATCGGATAGACGAAGCTGCCGAACGCGACGTCGGCCCGTTTGCTGTAATGCGAGAACGCCTCGCGCTTGGTATCGGGATACGTTCCGGTCGTCGTGAGGATCTGCTGCTCGAGAAAGTTGCGCGTCTCGAGCGAGATCTCTCGCTTGCGGAGAATCGTCAACCCGGCGGGATTGGCCTCGGCAGCCGAAGCGTCGTCGGCGAGGCCGAGGAAGGCTCCCCCCATGCCGAGCGATCGCGCCCCGGGGTTGCCGAAGTTGAACTGAAGGCCTGACAGGGATTCGATGTCCGTGTTCTGCGCAAAGAGCGGCAGAGCAGCGAACGAGCAGAGAGCAAGGACCAGGAGCAATCTGCGCATTCAATCCTCCGATGGGTGACTTGCGAGGAAGGATAGCGCGAAATAGAGCAGGACGACACTACGTCCCCTGCTGTCGTCCGGCCTTCACGAAGTCGATCACCTGCGCCGTGACGGCAGCGGGCTCGCCGAGCTGCTTGGCGCGGTCTCTGCGCCAGCTCCACTCGATCTGACCGTTGGCGAGGCTCTTCGCACCGACGGCAATCCGGAGAGGGAAACCCACCAGGTCGGCGTCCTTGAATTTCACGCCGGGCCGCTCGTCGCGATCGTCGAACAACACGTCGATGCCGGCGGCCAGCAGCGTCTCGTACACCTCGGTTGCGGTGCGAACGACCGCTTCGTCCTTCCCGACGGCCGTCACCACCACCTCGAAGGGGGCGATGGGCATCGGCCAGATGATGCCGTCCGCGTCGTGGCTCTGCTCGATGGCCGAGGCGACCGTCCGGCCGATGCCGAGGCCGTAGCATCCCATGATCATCGGTTTGCGCTCGCCGCTTTCATCAAGGTAGACGCAGTTCATCGACTCGGAGTACTTCGTGCCGAGCTTGAAGATGTGTCCCACTTCGATGCCGCGGTAAATCTCGAGAACCGTCCCGCAGCGCGGGCAGGCATCGCCGGCCAGGACGGTCGTGAAATCGCTGTACTCCGGCTCGGGAAAATCGCGGCCGGGAACGACGTTCGCGGTGTGCCGATCCTTCGCATTGCCGCCGACGATCCAGCTGCCGCGGTTGCGAAGCGAGTAGTCGGCGAGAACGCGCGCGCATTTCGTCCCGACGGGGCCGCAGTAACCGACCGGAGCGCCGGTGGCTTCCTCGAACCGCGCGTCGGGGAGCATCTCCAGCCACTGGGCGCCGAGGTGGTTCTTGATCTTGACTTCGTTGCCCTCGCGATCGCCGCGTACGAGCACCATCACGGCGCCGAGGTCCGTGTCGAAGATGAGCGTCTTGACGAGCTCGGAGGTCTTCGTACCGAGGAATTTGGCCACGTCGTCGATCGACTGCGTGCCGGGTGTGTCGATGTGCCGGATGGCGTCTGCGGGCGCCGGCCCGACCTCGTCGTCGAAGAACTTCGAGGTGGCCTTCTCCACGTTCGCGCCGTACTTGCAGCTCGGGCAGCTCACCACGGCGTCTTCGCCCGACTGCGCCAGCACCATGAACTCGTGCGAGGCGCTTCCGCCGATGTTGCCGGTATCGGCTTCCACCGGCACGTGGTCGAGAGCGCAGCGGCGAAAGACGCGTCCATAGGCCTGGCGCATTCCTTCGTACGTCTCGTCGAGCGACTCGCGCGAGGAGTGGAACGAGTACGCGTCCTTCATGATGAACTCGCGCCCGCGCATCAGGCCGAAGCGGGGCCGCACCTCGTCGCGGAACTTGGTCTGAATCTGATAGAGGTTGATCGGCAGCTGCCGGTACGAGTTGATCGTGTCCCGAACGGTATCGGTGATCACTTCTTCGTGGGTCGGCCCGAAGACGAAGTCGCGATCGTGGCGATCCTTGATGCGCAGCAGCTCGCGGCCGTATTTCTGCCAGCGGCCCGACTCCATCCACAGCTCAGCAGGCTGGATGGCGGGCATGAGGAGCTCGGTCGCGCCGGCGCGGTTCATCTCCTCGCGGACGATGGCCTCCATCTTCTTGATCGAGCGGAGGCCGAGCGGCAGGTACGTGTAAATGCCGGCCGCGACCTTGCGGATCAGGCCGGCGCGCATCATCAGTTTCTGGCTGATGACGTCCGCATCGGCCGGAACTTCACGGAGAGTGTGCAGGAAATAACGGCTCCAACGCATAGAAGGGGGCGAATTCTAGCAGGTCGAGGGGAGAGGCGGCTGGCACCGGACGTCCATTGTTGCCACGATCTTTCACCACAGAGGCACAGAGGACACAGAGATTCTCGTCCTTTCTCTGTGCTCTCTGTGCCTCTGTGGTGAATTCGACCTCGCAAAATGACGACGGGACACTCCGCGCGGAATGACGCAGATCCTCCCGCGATTCTGCTAGTTTTGAACCGGTGAACAAAGAGATCCTCGTCTTCGATCGCAGCCCCGTCTCTCGTCTGGTGAGCTGCGCGGCGGTCTTCGCCTCGGCCGCGCTGATCTTCAACTACATCGCCCGCAGCGCGAACGACATCGACGTGCTCTCCCTCGGGTTTTTCATCGTCCTCTTCCTCGGGACCGTCGCCGCCGCCGTGCAGCAGTACGGCGACCACATCTACCTCAGCGAGGACGGCGTGATGTACGAGAACCGCCTTCTGTCGCTCTTCGGAAGACGGGGCCGGTGGATGCGCTGGGAGGAGATCGTCGAGGTCCGCGAGCTGCGCAAGAACGTCCTGGTGCTCCTCTCGAGCGACGGACGGCGCATGCTCATCGACGCCATTCTTGGCTATGCGATTGCACGACACGAGGTCCTCAGGCGCGCCCCGCAAGCCGTTCTGAGCGGGACGCTGGCCGCAGAGGATCGTTGAGAAAGCGCGCAGTACACTCCTCGTCCTCGCACGTTGGAACACCGGTGCTCGGTGCTCGGTACTCGGTGCTCGGTACTCGGACCTGTTCCTGCCGAGCACCGAGCACCGAGCACAATCTCCTACCTAACTCGACCCCACCCTCTCGCCCGCGATCACCCGCTCGTACATCTCGCGGTAGCGCGGAACGACGCGCGTGACGTCGAATCTCTCCATCGCCACGGCGCGGCCGGCTGCACCCATGCGATGCTCGATCGCGGGATCGGAGAGGATCTCGATCGCGCGCTCCGCCATTCCTTCCACATCGCCGACCGGCAGCAGATAGCCGTTCTCGCCGTCAGTGACGACTTCGGGAACGCCCCCGCTCGACGTGGCGATCACCGGAACCTCCGAGGCCATCGCCTCGAGCGCCGCCATACCGAACGACTCCGATTCCGACGGCAGCAGAAACAGATCGGCCGCTCCGACGATCTCCTCGAGGTTCGGCACGTTGCCGACGAAGAAGACGCGGCTGGCAATCCCCTGCTCGCGGCAGAATGCCTCGGCGCGCGAGCGGTCCGGACCGTCGCCGACCATCATCAGCCGGCTGGGGATCACCTGCACGACGCGGGCGAACACTGCCAGGACGTCGAGGATCCGCTTGACCGGCCGGAAGTTCGAGACGTGGCAGAGGAGCTTCTCGTCCGTCCAGCCGAACATGTGCCGGAAGGCCTCGTTCTGCGGCCGGAACCGCTGCGTGTCGACGAAGTTAGGAATGACTTCGATCGGCTTGTCAGTGCCGAAATTCTCCGCTGTCTGCTCTTTCAGCCATTGCGAGACGGCTGTCACTCCGTCCGAGATCTCGATTCCGAAACGGGTGATCGGCAGGTAGCTGGCGTCGCGTCCGACCAGTGTGATGTCGGTACCGTGCAGGGTCGTGACGACCTTCAGCGCCGAGGTGCCGAGGATCTGCTGGGCCAGATGAGCGCTGATGGCGTGCGGAATCGCGTAGTGGACGTGCAGGACGTCCAGCTTCTCGTACGCTGCCACCTCGGCCATCTTGGTCGCCAGCGCCAGCGTGTACGGCGGGTACGGATCGAACAGCGGATATGACGTGACCGTCACCTCGTGGAAGTGGACGCGCTCGTGGAACATCCCCAGGCGCGACGGCAGCGCGTAGCTGATGAAGTGCACGTCGTCGCCCATGCGCGCCAGAGCGATGCCGAGCTCCGTCGCCACGACGCCCGAACCGCCAAAAGTGGGATAGCAGGTAATGCCGATCTTCATGGGCGCCCTGGAGTGCGGACGTCCTCGTCCGCAGCCGCCGGACGTCCCGTCCGGCGGTAATTGATGACCGAACACGATCGGACGGGGACGTCCGATCGCTGCGGACGAGGACGTCCGCACTCCGGCGATGAACGTCTCATCCCTAAACCTCTCTTCCTTGATACGCCCCAATGACGTCGTCGACCCGTGGCGGCTGTTTGGTCACGAACGCCTCGCCGTACCTGGCGCCGATCTGCGCTCCGAAGTGGCGGCCCCGCGATTCGATCATCTCGATGAACTCCGGCTTCGACAGAACGGTCTGCGGCTCCTTCGATTTCGGGTCGAAGAACTGCGACTTGAACGCCGCGATGGCGCGCATCTTCGTTTTCCACACCGCTGTGACGTCGACGACGAACGTCGGCGGATGAAGGTAGTGCTGCAGGAAGAAAACGACGGCCTGCGGCCGGTGCGGCCGCGTACCGGTATCGAGCTGCTTGAGCCCCGCGTAAAACGCGGCGTCGGCGACCAGGCGACCGGCGCGCGAGTGGTCGGGGTGACGGTCGTCGGGATATGGAGCGAAGACGAGCGACGGCCTGGCACGGCGGATGACATCGATCAGGACCAGCTCCTGCTCCCGCCCGGTGAGAAGGCCGCCGTCGTGAAAATCGAGCTGCTCGCGAAACGAGGCGCCGAGAATCTTCGCGGCGCTGCGCGCTTCACGTTTCCGCGTGGCCGGGGTGCCGCGTGTTCCCATCTCGCCGCTGGTCAGGTCGACGATGCCGGCGCGACGGCCGTCACGAACGCTCTTCGCCACCATGGCACCGCACGAGAGCTCGATGTCGTCCGGATGCGCACCGACGAAGAGGATGTCAATGGGTTCGATCATCTACGAGTCCTGAGTCCTGAGTCCTGAGTCCTGAGTCGACACTGAGGAAACCCCCTCAGGACTCAGGACTCAGCACTCAGGACTTGTCGTTCAGTCACAGTCCAACAATCTTGAATCCGTCGCTGTCGGGCTCGATCTGGTCGACCAGCGTGCCGACGAGATGCTCTCCGAAGCGGTTCCAGTATGCAAACCATGAGACCACGCGGTCCTGGACGTGGCGGTCGGGGAAGAACGTGGAGACGACCTCACGCACGGCGGCGTAACGTTCGCGGTCTTTTCGGACGAGGCCGCGGACGGCACGCTCGGCGAATTTGCCGAAGTGGTACTCGATGTGTCCCATCGAACGGCTCAGAGCGCGCGCCAGAGCGTGCTCGGCGGGGAGGGCGATCTCGCCGATCTTCGTCATCTGCGCCGCCAGATCGCGCCGCGCCGCTTTGGCAAGGGACTCGACTTCGGCTACTCCGGCGGGCTCGCGCTCGGCAAGGATGTCGTCGGGACTGGCGAATACGGCAGACGGGTCGATGCCGTATCGCGACAGGAGCCGCACCACCCGTTTCGGAGCGACGAGGGCGTGGCCGCGAAGTGCTACCGCCGGCAGATGGGCGCCGAGGATCTCGTACAGCGGTGCAATCTGCGCGTAATAGGCCACCTCGGCCGGGCCGCCGACGAAAATGTCGGGCTGGATGACGACATCCTGGAGCAGCGGCCTCGTGATGGCCGCTGTGGAGATCGTCGTCGGATCGTCGACGGCCGCCGCGCCGTCGATGATGTGCCGCTCTCCGGAGGCGTCGATGCGAAACAGGAGCGTGTAACGGTCGCCGTCGCGCGGAACGATCTGGGGCGCGAAGCCGGCGCTCTGCAGTTCGCGCGACCGAGCCGCGATCGCCTCCTGCATCGAGCCGCAGCCGGCGAGCATCTGCCCGAACAGCGGAGCGCCGGCGCGGCGGAGCTCGGGAAGCATGGCATCGACGAAGACGACGCGCTCGCCCGCCGCGGAGGCGAGCAGCTCCGCGAACGAGTCGCGGAAGGTGATCCCTTCGCGCAGCCACGACGGCCGCGGCATCTCGAACAGCGCCAGCAGCTGGGCGACCAGCGATTCGGGAATGACGGTGGGGCCGACCATCTGCTTCGAGCTGACGCCGCGCGTCCCTTTGATCGTGACGAGATCGAGCTGGCGGTTGATGTCGTTCCTGTTGGCCGAGACCGCCGACACCGGCACCTGCAGCGTGGCCGCCTCTTCGTAGTCGTGATCCTCGGTGGCCAGCCAGAAGAAGAGCGTGACCGGCACGCCGCGCGATTGGAAATCGCGTTTCATGCGCATGACCGAGGCGAGCTTCGCCAGCGTGTACAGGGGGCCGCCGGCGAAGCCGACCTGCTGGCCGGCGACGATGGCCACGCCTTCGCCCCGAGCCCACCGCTCCACGTCCTCGCGGACGAACGATCCCCAGCGCCGGTTCGACTCCACCAGCGCGGTGATCAGATCGGCCGGGATGTTGCGTGGCCGCGGAGGCGCCGGCGCATCGCGCCACGCCTGCCGCGGCAGGAATTGCGTCGCCCGCTCCGCTCCGTTCAGCCAATCGAGGACGAACGAGTTCATCCCCGGATAGCGCGGCAGCGGAACGCGGAGCGAAGTGGCCTCGCCGCTCATCGCCCCTTGCTCCCGAGGAGAATCACCCGCGGGGAGTCGCGGTCGCAGGGGCGGCCGTCGAAATCTCCGAACACCGCATGGATCGACAGGTCGCACGACTTGAACATCACAGAAATCTCGTCGAGATCGTAGCCCCGCACGCGCTCCAGAAAGCGCTTTTGACCGATCGTTATCCGTTTGTTGAGCGATCGGTCCGATTTGTCGAACCAGCGCTCGATCTGAACCGGACCGGTCGGCGTGTCTTTCGTTTCCCGCTGCACGAGGTGCTCGAGCTCCCGGTGAACGTTCAGGTAGTCGAAGAGAAATGCCGCGCGATGCTGGAGCACGCGTGCCATCTCGCTGACCACTCGCACATTCTCCTCTTCGGTCGAAAAGTAGCCGAAACTCGTGAAGAAGTTCACCAGGCCGGCGAAACTGGCGCTGCAGTACGGCAGCTGCCGCATGTCGGCGCGCGCCACCGGCATCGAACCGTATTCGGCATGACCGGCTTGCAGGAGCGTGAACGAGAGATCGCAACCGACGGGCCGATATCCGTGCCCCTTCAGCTCGTTGAGGTGGCGTCCCATGCCGCAGGCGAGGTCCAGCACGGGGCCGGAGAGCGATCCGCAGTGCTCGCGAAAAAAATCCACCTGCCGCCGGGCCTCGTGCTCATCGCGATACGCGTAGAGCTCGAGGTACTCCTCGCCGAACCATTCGCGGTACCAGGTCATCGTGCGCCCGAACGATGACCGATCAGCGTGCGAGGGTCAATGGAGCAGCGGGCACGGTTGCGCGTGCCGAACCTCGTCGGTCGTCGCCCGAATGTCATTGGATCGGCTGCGCCTGAGGACGGCGACAGCATGGAACCGTGTGCCGCCCACCCACGAGGGTTCGGCACGGCGCAGCCGTGCCCTATGCCGTTTCTACAGCTGCGCCAGGCGCTCGGAAAGCGTGCGCTCGTTTTCCCTTGCCCGCTCCACTGCGATCTCCAGCGCAGCGAGCATCGCCCGCGTGTTCGAGAGCATGGCTTCGATGGCCTGACGCTCCGACGACGCGTCGGCGGGCGCCTCGCTGACGGCGAACGGATCGTCGGCGGCGGACGGTGGCTTGACGATCGGCGGCGCACCGAAGGGGTCTTCGTCGATTGGAGATGTCGTGGGGGCGAAAACGCTCTCGACTGCTGCCGCGGCGACCGGAGGCGGCGGCGCGAAGGCCACCGGCGGCACTTCCACCGGCGCCCGTCCGGGCGGCGGCGGAGCGGCTTCACTCTTCATCGACAGCTTCGGGGTTCCGGCCGAAGCCGTGGTGACGCCGGCCTTGGCCGACATGTCGGGAGCGGTGAGCTCCGGCTCGTCGTGCAGGGTCGTGTCGACCTTGTTCTTCAGGTTGTCCAGAATGCGAACCACCGCGGCGCGGAGCGTGGCCGTCACGCCGACGCCGTTGATGGCAGCCGCCTCGACGACCGGCGCTCTCCCCGGCCGCATGTACTTCGTCATGTCGTCGACCGAATCGACATTCGGCAGATCGCGCTTGTTGTACTGGAACACGAGCGCGATCTTCTCCGGGTCGATGCGGTTGAGGCGCAGGTTCGTCCTGAGGTTTTCGAGACTGTCGATGTTCGACTCCCGCATCGACGACTGCGAGTCGGCGACGAAGACCACCCCGTCGGCGCCGCGCAGCACGAGCTTGCGCGTGGCGTCGTAGAACACCTGCCCCGGAACCGTGTAGAGCTGCACGCGCACCTTCTGCCCGGCGATCGTCCCCAGTTCCATCGGCATGAAGTCGAAGAAGAGCGTGCGGTCCGTCTCCGTCGACATCGAGATCATCTTTCCCTTGTTCTCGAGTTTCGGATTCGAGTAGACCTTCTCGAGATTCGTCGTCTTCCCGCACAGACCGGGGCCGTAGTAGACAAGCTTCACGGTGACTTCGTTGATCGCCTTGTTGATCAGGACCATGGGCTCCTCCGCTGGACCGCAGGCCGGATAGATTAGCAGGAGTGCGGTGACGAGCGGCGTGTAGGGTTGGCGTGACGAGGTTGCGGGTCTCGAGGTTGCGAGGTCACGAGGTCGCGAGGAGGCGAGATCCGGGAGGCAGATATTCGAAGGGAGCGTTCAAACGAACGACAAGTGTCGAATTGCCGCTCTAAGGGACCCCGAACCTCGTGACCTCGTGACCTCGTAACCTCGCGACCGGGCGACCGGGCGACCTCGCGACCCGATCTCCTCCCGCGCAAAACCGTGCGTGATAGTCTTTTTGCCATGTCTCGGAAGGAACTTCTGGCCAGAGTATGCGCGGAGCAGATCGTCGGCGTCGTCCGTGAGGAGACGCTCGAAGCAGCGACCGCCGTGGCCGAAGCGTACGCCGCGAATGGCGTGAAGATCATCGAGATCACCATGACCACGCCGGACGCGGTCGATCTGATCGGCACACTCACCGAGCGCCATACACCTCACAACATCGTCATCGCCGCCGGTACGGTTCGCAGTACCAACGACGCCGCCCTGGCTCGCCGTGCCGGGGCGCAGATCATCGTCTCGCCGCACACCGATCTCCGCGTCATCGAGTACGCCGTCGAAAACGATCTGCTCGTGGTCGCCGGCGCCGGCACTCCCACCGAGATCGTCCACGCCTGGGAAGCCGGCTGCGACATCGTCAAGGTCTTCCCGGCGCAGTTCTTCGGCGGCCCCGACTACATCCGCGTGATCCGCGGCCCCATCCGCGACGTCGCCATGCTGGCCGGCGGTCCCGTACCGCTCGACATGATCGACGCCTACCTCGATGCCGGCTGTGTCGCCGTCAACCTCGGTGCGTCGCTGGCCCTCCCCGACCTCGTCAACTCCAGGCAGTGGGAGGAAATCGGCCGCCGGGCCATGCTCGCAGCGTCAATCATCCAGTCGCGCAAGAACGTCGCCCGCCCCGACTCGCCCTACGTGCACTGACCACCCGCCCACCCGGGCATGAGGCCCCGTGGCACAATGCCCGCCGATGCTGACGATCCTCGCCTTCATCCTCGCGACGGCCTTTCCCTCGAGCTCGAAGACCTCATGGATGCGCCCCGAGTCGTTCCACCTTTCGATCGGGATGAGCCGCAGCGATGCGCTGGGAAAGCTGCGGGACGGCGGATGGAAAGCTCAAAAGGGGGACGACGCGAGTCACGTGGTCGTCGACTACAGCAGCACTCAATCGCTGACGCTCGAGTTCCGGAAGGAACGCCTGCACTCGATCCGCTTCGAGCTCTTCACGATCCTGAGCCAGATCGGCGGCGCGTTCGAAGAAGAGAAGGCCTACCTTCGAAAAGCCTTCGGCAAGCCGAAACCGGTCAAGTCGAAGACCATGCTGCTCTACGACTCGACGCTGCCGAACATCATGGCCGTCGTGTCGAACGATCCCAAATCCGAGAGCGGCAAGAGGGGTCTGGGCGTGCTGGTGGTCAGGTACTACGACCCGCTGCCCGCGAAGTGAGGCGGAGTCGATCGGGCGGTGGAACGCAGGGACGCGCTGCTGCACGTCCCCACGGGTGTTCAGCTACCGCGTCTACTGGGCGGCTCCGCTCAACGCACTGGTGGAATCGACCGCTTTCTTGGTGGCGACGTATTTCCCCGCTTTTCCCTCGTACACATAAACGCCCTCGCCGAGCGTGCCGACGTAGATGCGGTTGCCGTCGAAGGGATCGGCAGAGATCGATGTCACCTCGGTCTGGCGTCCCGGCAGCGAGACGGAGAGCCAATCGATCTCCGCGGGCTCCCCAACCAGCATCTCTCGCTGGGAGCGCGAGGTGAGAAACAGCAACTGGTCTGACCGTCGCGAGACGCCGAACACCGATGCGTACTGTGCATCGGGCGCCTCCGCCGCGATCCATCGCCGATCGCCAGCAATGTGCCCCGCCTTGACGCCCTGCGAACCGGCGACGAAGACCACCTGCGAGCCGGCAACGTCGCGGATGGCCAGGGTCCGTCCGCTTGCAGGCGCATCAGCGATCGGGAACCACTTCTCGCCGTCGAACACGGTCACGCCGCTATCGGACAGCGCGTAAAGCGCACGGCGGTCGCGCAGCACGCCGACGGCGAGATCGACGGTGCGATTGCCGGCTCCGCCGAGGCGGTACCAGACTTTCCCGCCATCTCGGGACGTCAAGACGCCCTCCGAAGTGGCGGCGAAGTAGCGCAAGGGAGTGAAGCGCACGACCTTGTCGACGCGCAGCGGGAGGTTCACCGGCGCGCTCTGCACCCACGTCACGGCATCGTCGCTCGTGAAAAATCCGCGCTCCGTGCCTGCGACGAACTTCGGGCCGCTGTGGCCGTTTGCGGCAATGGACAGCGAGAGCACCTCAGGCAGCTTCGTCGCACTGGCGTGCTCCCAGCTCGCTCCGCCGTCGTCCGATCGGTAAATCCCGGAGGCGGCGCCGCCGAACGCAACCGCTGCGTACACCCGGTCCTTCGTCGCCGGATCGGCCGCGACAGTCGTGATGCGCAGGTTGTACAACCCCGTCGACGAACGCGTGAAAGTCCGGGCGTTGTCGTTCGAGATGTAGACCCCGTCGCCCTCCACGGCCAGAATCACCCGACCCGGCCGCTGCGGGTGCAGGGCGATCGAGTTGACGACCAGCCCTTCATCGGACACCACGTACCAGCTCTTGCCGCGATCTTCGGAACGGTACAGCCCCGCAACCGAACCCGCGTACAGCGTGTCGTGGTTGCACGGATCGATTTCGATGTCGTGAATGCGCCGATTGTCGAACCCGTCCCGGAAGCGCTTCCACTTCTCGCCGCGATTGCCGCTGTTGTAGACCCAGCCGCAGGTCGCCACCCACACGCTGTCGGGGTTGTCGGGCTCGATCAGAATCGAGAACATGTCGGTGTCGAGGACCATCCCGTCATTGATCAGCTTCCAGCTCTTACCGCCGTCCTCGGTCCGCTGTCCCTGCCGCCAGGTGCCGACGTAGATGCGGCTGTTCTCGCGCGGGTCGATGGCAATGGATTCGACGTTGATCTGATCCGAGATCTTCTGCCACGACTCGCCGCCGTCACGGCTGCGGTAGACGCCGGTCAGCCCTCCCACCACGACGAAATTCTCGTCGTGCGGGTCGACGGCGATGGCGCGCACCGAGAAATCCTCGAGGTCGCGGTCGCGCCGCGTCCACGACAGGCCGTGATCCTCCGAGACGGCCATGACTCCGCCACCCCACAAACCCCAGCAGGCTGCCCACAACCGGCCGACACGGTCGACCACGAGACTGTCGACGACGTAGCCCGGGAAGGGGATGCCGTGAAACGGATTCGTCCAGCTCTTTGCTGCGTCCGTCGACACGTACAGCTCCCCTCCGCTCGTGCCGAGATAGATGGTGTCAGGCTGCTTCGGATCGATCACAAGCGCCCGCACGTCGGCGCCGTATAGCGCCGCGCGGCGCCACTGCGCGAACGCAGGAGCCGCCAGGAGGAGAACCACCAGAGTTACCAGGAGTTTACGCATACCC
>JADGOA010000210.1 GCA_017883215.1 Thermoanaerobaculia bacterium
GGCAGTGCGCAGTGGCGTCAGGCACTCTCCTGCGCACTGCCCACCGCGCACTGCCCACTAAGCCCTATGGAGCTCTCGTCCGTCTCTCGCTGGGCGAGGAAAGCGTAACTCTGCCGTGAATCCGAAAGCACTCCGACACGTCGACCTCTTCAGCAGCGCCGGGCGGCTCGAGGCGCTCTACCGCGATCTCCAGGATCCGGCGGCAGTGGCCGTCGTCTGCCATCCCCATCCGCTGGGCGGCGGGAGCCTGCACAACAAGGTCGTATTCCGTATTGCGCGAGGCCTGGAGAATGCGAACGTGGTCACGTTGCGCTTCAACTTCCGCGGCGTCGGCACCAGCGCAGGCAAGCACGAAGCAGGCGAAGGGGAGCAGGACGACGTCACGGCGGCGATCCAGTGGCTGGAGCGCACGCATCCCGGCAAGCGGCTTTTCGTCGGCGGCTTTTCCTTCGGCTCATGGGTGGCCAGCCGTGTTGCGTGCGAGACACCCGAGGTGTTCGCCCTCTTCATGGTCGGAGCCCCCGTCAACAAATACGACTTCGGGCACCTCCGCCACTGCGAGAAGCCGTTGCTGTTCATCCACGGAACGCAGGACGAGCACGGGGATGTCGCCAAGCTGGAAAAGCTCGTGCAGCCGCTCCGCAACGCGGAGAGCGTCATCGTCACCGGCGCTGACCACTTCTTCACCAAGCAGCTCGACGCCGTCGAGGAGACGATGCGCACCTGGGCCGAGGAACTGCTGGAAGGGTAGCGGGTAGCGTGCAGGGGACCGTAGATCGCGGACGAGCCCCCTACGCGCTCGCAGAAAGCGCCGTCCTCAGAAACCGCAGTCCTTCGATGGTCCTTGTGCCGTGCCACGTGAAGAGATGGCCGGGAAAGGGGCCGATGACGCGGGCTCCGCTCAACCGTTCGACTTCAGCCGCATCGTCCGTCGTGAACGCATACGGTTCGTCCGGAAGAAAAATCACGTTCGGCTTCAAAGCGACGACGGTTTCGAGCTCGATGGAGGGATACCGCGATGTTTGCTGGAGAATGTTCATCCCGCCGGCGGCGGTGACGAGGTTCGACAGGTAGGTGTCGCCGCCGCACCACTTCCACGGCTGTTTCCAGATCGCGCAGGCGAAAGTGAAGAGGTCCTGCGGCTCCTGGTTGATCTCGTGTCGCAGCTCCGAGACGAGCGTCGCGGCACGCTCGTCGCACCGGTGGATCGCCCCCAGCGTCGTGAGTAGTGCAACGACATCGGCGATCGATTTCGGCTCGGTCACGAATACCGTCGCGAACTGTTCGATCAGCTTCGCCTGGCGCTCGAGGTTCTCTTCGAGATTCATGTAGACGAGGTCGGGAGCGAGCTCGCGGATCGCATCGACGTCGGGGTTCTTGGTGCCTCCGATGCGCGGCCGCTCCAGGCCGGGGGGGAAGATGCAGTAATTCGTGATGGCCGCTACCGAGTCGCCGGCGCCGAGATCGAACAGCGTTTCAGTCAGCGATGGAACGAGCGAGACCACCCGCTGCGGCGGCGTATCGAACGAGAACGCCCGGCCGAGGATGTCGTGCAGCAGCATAGTGGGAGTGTATCGGAGTGCGGACGTCCCCGTCCGCGCTTGGAATCGGATACCGCGCCACGCGACGTGGCGCGGATGCGGAGGAGGCGTCCGCAGCCTCCTTACTCCATCCGTTTTCGGTACTTCGGATCGAGCGCGTCGATCAGGCCATCCCCGAGGAAGTTCAGGCCCATGACCGCGAGCATGATGGCCGCGCCGGGAAAGATCGCGAGATGGTTGGCGATCCCGAGGTACTGCCGGCCGGAGGTGAGCATGGCGCCCCACGAGGGAGTGGGCGGCTGCACGCCCAGACCCAGGAACGAGAGCGCTGCCTCGGCGAGAATTGCGCCGGCCAGACCGAGCGTGGCCATGACGATCACCGGATTGATCACGTTCGGCAGCACGTGCCTGGTGATGACTCTCGGTGAGCGAGCGCCGAGCGCCTTCGCGGCCGTGACGTACTCCATCTCCCGCACCTTCAGCACCTGGCCGCGGACGAGCCGTGCGTAGCCCACCCAGTTGATTGCGGCCAGCGCCAGAATGACGTTGTTGAGGCTCGGCCCCAGGACCGCCACCAGTGCGATGGCCAGCAGGATGCCGGGGAACGCGAGGAGGATGTCGCAAATGCGCATGATCGTGACGTCCCACGCGCCGCCGAAGTAGCCGGCCATGGCCCCGAGCGCGACGCCGATCAGCGATCCGATCACGACCACGCTGAAGCCGACTCGCAGCGACACCCGCGCGCCGAAGACGATGCGCGACAGGACGTCCCGGCCGAGGTCGTCCAGCCCGAGCAAGTGCTGTGTCGACGGCGCCTCCAGACGCCGGGAAGTATCCTGGGCATCGGGATCGAACGGTGCCAGCAGCGGTGCCGCCAGCGCGACGAAAATCAGCGCCACCGTCAGCAACGCACCCGACGTGAACGCAAAGTTCTGGAGGAGTCGCTTCATTTCCCTCTTCGAGAAGGTGTCGGATCCCGGGGGGTCGGAGGTCGGACCCGACCCCCCCGCTCCGATACCCGGCACCTTTCACTCCAATTTGATCCGTGGATCCACGACCGCGTAGAGCAGATCGCTGATGAAGTTCACGAGGATATAGGTCAGGGCGATGACCAGAATCGAAGCCTGAACCTGCGGGTAATCGCGCGTCGTGATCGACTGGATCAGCAGCCGGCCTAATCCCGGCCAGGAAAAAATCTGCTCGGTGATGATCGCGCCGGTGAGCAGCGATCCGAATTGCAGCGCCAGAACCGTGATCACCGGAATCATGGCGTTCTTCAGGGCGTGACGGAAGATCGCCTTCACGCGCGTCACACCTTTGGCGATGGCCGTTGTCACGTAGAGTTGGTTCAGCTCCTCGGCGACGCTGACGCGGATCATGCGCGTGAGGATCGCCGCCAGCGCCAGCCCCATCGTCAGCGACGGCAGCACGAGCGACCGCAGACCCTCGTCGCGTCCGGAGACCGGAAACCAGGTGTGGTTGATTGCGAAGGCGATGATGAGGAGCGGCCCGAACCAGAAGCTCGGCATCGAGACCCCGACCAGGGCGAAGAATCGCGCCACGTTGTCGATCCATGAGTTGCGGTAGATGGCCGAGATCATCCCCAGCGGGAAGGCCACGAGGATGGCCACGAACATCGCTCCGAAGGCCAGCTCGATGGTGGCCGGATAGCGCGTGAAGATCTCCGCGGACACGCTCGATCCGGTGCGGAAGGAGCGGCCCAGATCCCCGTGCGCGAGCCGGGTGAGAAAGTGAACGTACTGGGTGAGCAGCGGCTCGTCGAGGCCGAGTGCCTTCCGGATGGCCTGCACATCCTCGGGACGCGCTCCCTCGCCGGCGATCTGCATCGCCGGGTCGCCCGGAATGAGGTGAATGAGCGAGAAGACGAGCGTCAGGATTCCGAGCGTGATCGGAATCATCTGCAGCAGGCGTCGGAAGATGTACTGGGTCATGCGGTTCGCGGATTGTACGGCGCAGCGAGTGCCGTGCCACTCTCAGCGAGTAGCGAGTAGGGGGATGCAGACGGCAAACGGCAGACCGCAGACGGCGGGACGTGTCATCCCGAACGTGAGTGAGCGGTCCGCGGTCCGCGGTCTGCGGTCCGCCTTCACCCCACTGGGCCGCTCTGTTTTCCAGTGAAGTGCCAGCTGCGGATCTTCACGGTGGGGGCAATGGTGCCGCCGAACATGTTGTACCAGGTGGAGACCCGGCGGCGTTCGCGCGTCAGAGCCTCGATGTTGCCAAAGGCCTCGGTCATCGATTGTGTCCATCGGAGATTCGGGAGTCGCGACACCACTTCTCCGTCGCGGATGAGGAATGTGCCGTCGCGCGTGGTGCCGGTCATGAGCGCCGTTTTCGGCTCGAGCAGTCCGTTGACGTAGTTGAACCGCGTCACCCAGATGCCGAGCTTCGTCGAGCGGATCAGCTCCTCGCGCGTGGAGTGGCCGCCCTCCATGGCCGTGTGGAAGGTCGTTCCGTGATCGGCGGCGCCGAGGTGCCAGGCACCTCCGTTAGGCGGAAAGCCGAGGCGGTCGGCGTAGGCCTTGTCCACCATCGGGGTGAGGCCGATGCCGCGCTCGATCAGCGGGACGCGACGCTTGGGCATCCCTTCCAGGTCGAACGGGAAGGGGAGGAACTTCGAATCCGTGGCGTCGTCGCTGAGGGTGAAGCGTTCCCCGGTCACGCGCTGGCCGATGTGGTCGACCAGGAAGGACGAGCCGTCGTCGAACGACTGTCCGGTCAGGGCGATCATGGAGAGCCACTCGAACACTTCGGAGAGAGCGGGCGGCTCGAGGACGACGTCGAAGGCGCCCGGATCGATGTCCGCGGGACGATCGATGCAGAGCGTGGCCTTGCTCGTCGCCTCCTCGCCCAGCACGAGGATCCCGACCTCGTCGACGGCGCGGGCGCAGCCGGTCGCGTAGCCGGAGCCGGCGGCGTGGAGCGCGATGACCGTGGCGTCGGCGAAGGTGAGCGGCGCGTACCGGCGGAGGCCGTGCGTGTTCGCGCAGGCGACCGACGAGGCGCTGGTGGTGAACGAGCCTGCGAAGTTGACGGCACGTTCGCGACCGCGGTCGAACATTTCCCGGAGCAGCGTCGCTTTTTCTGCCGGGGACAGACGTGCGGTGCGCTCGTCGTACGTCGGCAGGTGCGGCGCGCCGTCATCGCCGCGGTAAAGGCCAGTGAAATTCTGCAGCGGGTGCGAGTGCCGCGCGGATTCGCGCGCGATCTCGGCCGCGGCGGCGATGTCGTCCGGCTCGAGCGACGAGGTGGCGGCCACGCCCATGGCCCCGCCGACGATTACGCGCAGCGTCAGCTCGGCCGTCACCTCGGACATGTTCTGGTGAAGGTTCGAGTTCGCGAAGCGCGAGATGTTCTGATCAGTAGAGATGAACACAGCGTCCGCCTCGTCCGCGTTCGCCGCATCGAGCGCGCGGGAGAGGATGGCGAATGAGTCGTGTTCGCTTTTCATCCCATCTCCACATCTCTGAATCTCGCTGCCGGAGCGCCGTGTGCGACGCGCATGGTCTGCATCGGATCGCCTTTGCCGCAGTTCGGCAATCCCCAGATCTGCCAGCTGGCCGCATCGCCGACGGCATCGCACGAGCGCCAGAACTGCGGTGTGCTGCCGGTGTAGAGCGGATTCTTGAGGAGGCGTCCCAGGCGGCCGTTCTCGATCTCCCACGCCACTTCGCAGCCGAATTGAAAATTCAGTCGCAGGTCGTCGATGGACCAGGACTTGTTCGTGTCGACGAAGATGCCCCGCCGGGTCTGCGCGATCATCTCGGCCAGCGGCATCGTGCCGGGCTCCAGATTGATGTTGGTCATGCGGATGATGGGAATGCGTGCGGCGCTCTCGGCGCGGACGGTCCCGTTGGAGCGACGGCCGAGGGTCGGGGCAGTGTCGCGACCGGTGAGATAGTCGACGAACATGCCTTCACGGATGAGGTGAAATCGCTGCGCCGGTACGCCGTCGTCATCGAATCCGAACGAGCCGATGGAGCGCGGTACCGTTGCGTCGGCGACGATGTTCACCAGGTCGGAGCCGTAACGGAAGTTGCCGAGCATGTCGGGCTGCAGGAAGGAGCCGCCGGCGAGGGAGATCTCCAGTCCGAGGGCGCGATCGAGCTCTGTGGGGTGGCCGCACGACTCGTGGACCTGCAGTGCCAGCTGCGACGAGCCGACGATCAGATCGAAGCGTCCCGCCGGCGCTTTGGGCGCGGTGAGCAGGGCGATGGCCTCGTCGCGGATCTGGAGCGCGCGTCTGGCGAGGGCGAGCTGCTCGATGAACTCCCACCCGCTGGCCTGGAAATCGCCGCCGAACGGATTCGGGTACGTGCGGCGCTGGAACTCGTTGCCAGCGATGGCTACCGCCTCGATGCCGCCGCCCATCTCGGTGGTGGACTGTTCGATGTAGCTGCCGACCGTGGAGGCGAAGATTTTTTCCTGCCGGTAGGAAGAGATGTCGCCGGACACCTGATGGATGCGGGGGTCTCCGCGCATCGGCTCCGTGGCCTGCAGCAGATGATCGATTTTGCGGTTCAGCGGCACAGACCAGGGGTCGATCTCATAGGAAGAGGCCCAGCGCGCCACATGAGGCTCGATTTCGCTGAGGACGACCTCGACGGTGGAGGCGATGTTGCTCGCCGCTGCGACTTCCAGCGCGCGGCGGGCGGTTGCGCGGAGGGAGGGCTCGCTGATGTCGCTGGTCGCGGCAAACCCCCATCCGTTGCCGACGAGCACGCGAACACCGACCGCGCGATCGACCGTGGAGGCGAGGTGGTCCACTTCCCCGTTGCGCACGCGCACGTCCTGCTGATGGGTGACCGTGTGGCGGATGTCGGCGTAGCGGAGCGCTGGCCGGCCGACCGAGGCAAGAACTTCCTGCAACTGATCGCGCGACGGCGTCATGGTGGCCGCGGATTATAGCGAGCCCGCGCACGGCCCGTTGCTCAGTTACTCAGTTGCTCAGTTCGCGAGATCAGGCGGCAACTGAGT
>JADGOA010000211.1 GCA_017883215.1 Thermoanaerobaculia bacterium
GAAGCGAAATGGCGCGAATACTGATCAGGGATCTCGATGAGCGGACGGTCGACAAACTGAAAGCCCGGGCAGCGCGCAACAACAGATCGCTTCAGGCCGAGTTGAAGACGATTGTCGAGCGCGCCGCAGCGATTGATGTCATCGACAGTCGTGCCGCGGCAGCGCGAATCCGCCGGAAGCTGGGCGACCGCAATCACTCTGACAGCGCAGCTCTGGTTGCCGACGACCGTCAACGATGAAGAAGTTCGTCGTCGATGCGAGCGTGGCCGTCAAATGGTTCGTCCCGGAGATCCATTCGGCAGCCGCGTCGCGTCTTCTCGATCCCGAAATCGTCATTTGTGCTCCCGACCTGATCGTTCCCGAGTTTGGAAATACTCTCTGGAAGAAGATGCGGCGGAGAGAGATTACGCGCCGGGAAGCTGAAGAGATCCTGGCTGCCTTCGATGCCTTGCCACTCGAAGTCTATCCGTCGAGAGTCCTTCTGCAGGCCGCTTTCGAGCTCGCAACGGCAACTGACCGCACCGTCTACGACAGCCTCTATGTTGCCTTGGCTGTAGCTCAGGACTGCGCTGTGGTCACGGCCGATCGAAAGTTATGGTCGGCGGTGGAGGCGAGCCCTCTGGCAGATCACGTTCACTGGATCGAAGACGATGTCTGAGGGCGGTTCGAACACGTCGAGTACTCCAGGCACGTACGCATCGGCACGCAGCACGGAGGCCGACAATGTGCAGCACCTCAACCCCTGGCACGCGCGTAGCGGAGCATGACGTTGCCCGACTGGTACTTCCTGGTCTCGACGCCAAGACGTTTGCCGCAGCACAGGAAGGAATGCAGAATGGCTGGACCGGAACGCTGGACCAGCTGGCCGAGTACCTCCGGAGGGCCTGACCATGTCCGTCATCGATCGCTTCACCGCGTTGGCGCCGAGGATCCTCGGCGTCACGCGGATTCTCGCGGGAACGCTCTTCGCCTGCCACGGCGCGCAACTCTTCGGCGCGTTCGGCGGCATGCCTTCCGGGGTGCCGGTCGCGCTCAAGTGGACGGCCGGACCGATCGAGCTCCTCGGCGGCATACTCATCGCTGCCGGCCTCTTCTCGCGAAGCGCTGCGTTCATCTCGAGCGGCCTCATGGCCGTCGCCTATTTCACCGCGCACGCGCCGAACGGCTTCTGGCCAACTCTCAACGGAGGTGAGCTGTCGATCCTGTATTGCTGGATCTTCCTGTACATCGCGGCGCAGGGTCCCGGGACGTGGGCACTCGACAACCTGCGCCGCCGTCGGGGGTCTGCACCGCTTTCCAACGACGCCGCGACAATCGTCGGTTAGGGTTGGGCGGCGAACACACCGCATTGCGCAAGCTGTGAAAAGACCGCAGGGCACGGCTGCGCCGTGCCGAATCCCGGTGGGCGGGAGGGTCAACCCGCACCCCCACCCACCAGAGCTCGGCACGGCGCAGTCGTGCTCTACGGTTGCCGTGTTTCGCGCGCGGCGATCAGTGTCACCAGGATCGAGATTGCGACGCCGCCGAGGAGCGGAATCACCATCCCCGCGCGAATGCCGTAGTGCTGCGAGATGTGTCCGATGGCCCAGGGGAACGTCATTCCTCCGACGAGTCCGACGGCGAAGAGGAATCCGAAGATCGTTCCGGCGAGTCGTTGATAGCGGTCCGCGGCCATCGCCAGGGTCGTCGGATAGATGGCAGCAAACGAGAATCCGACGATCACCGCGCCGACGGTCATCATCGCCACGCTCGTCGATGCCAGCAGAACGGCGGAGCCGATGGCAGAGCCGATTGCGCTCGCCAGGACGAGGCGGGCCTTCGCAATCTGCGCCAGCAGCCGTGCGCCTAACAGCCGTCCGGCCATGAGCGCGGCCCAGTACGCGGCCAGGACCCAGGTGGCAGTATGCGGTGAAGCGCCGATCGAGCCGGCGTAGGTCGAGGTCCAGCCGCCGATGGAAGCCTCGTTCCCGGACTGAAAGAACAGCAGGAAACCGAAGAGCAGCACCCCCGGATTCCGGGCCGCGCGGATCGACGCCAGAAGCGAGAAGCCGAGCGGCGCGGTTGGTGGCGGGAATGCCAGCAGGAGGTAGACGACGGTGCACAGCGCAGCCAGCGCCGCCGCGATGAGAAACAGCTGGGTGATCGTGAAGAAGCCGGTGATGCTCGCCGCCAGCAGCGGAATGAACAGCGCGCCGACTCCGAAGAACGTCCCGAGGATGTTGAGCATCGCGCCGCGCTTTTCGGGGTAGACGTCGGCCACGAGCGCATTGGTGGAGGTGTTCAACCCTCCTCCTCCGAACCCGAGGAGAAACGCGGCGGCGATTGCCGGAAGAAATGCATGCGCGGTGGAGAAAGCGACCAGCGCCACCGTCACCAGCGCCGCCGACAGCGTCAGCACGAGCTTGTTGCCGAAGCTGTCGATCATCGGTCCGACGAAGATGGTCGAGAGAAAAACGCCGAAAAAGAGGAGCAGAAAGATGTCGCCCTGCCGGGCCAGATCGATGCCCAGCCGCTCTCGCATCTCCGGCAGGCCGAAGAGTGCGCCGAGGATCGCCAGCACGATGCCGAAGACGAACATTCCGGCGCAGGCGCCGAAGAAGAGGCGCGGGCGGTTCGACAGCAGAGCGGGGGCGGCGTCGCTCATCGACGAAGTGCCTTTTCGTAATCGGCGAAGACCTGGAGGTTGTTGTCGGCTTCGATGCCCGGAACGTTGGGCGAGACGAAGACCCGCCGCGTGATTCCTCGCGCCGCGAGCTGCGATGCCACTTCCGCAACGATGGCGCCGGCGATGGTCACGAATGCCACCGTTGAACCGGCTGCGACGGGCGCCTTCCAGCCGTCGATGTCGACGAGCGAGTCGCGCGCGGGGACGCAGTTGTCGATGACCAGGTCGCAGACGTCCGACAGCTTCCTGCCGCTCGAGTGCGTCGCCTTCGCCTGGCGCTGGTTGTCCATCGAGGTGATGCCGACCGTTCTCAGTCCGCGCGCTCTCGCTTCCATCGCCACTTCGATCCCGACGGCGTTCATCCCGCCGTGCGAGAAGACGACCATGACGTCGCCGCTGCGGATCGCCTCGTTCTCGAACAGCACTTTCGCATAACCCTCACGGCGCTCGAGCCATAGAAGGCCTCTCGCTCCGCCCGATCCGATGACGTTCTGCCACATCAGGCGCGCGTCCATCAGCGGGTGGAACACCGGGAAGCTGCCATAGCGGGGAAAGACATCCTGGACCGGCAGCACGGAGTGGCCGCTGCCGAAGAGATGAACGAGACCGCCGACGGCTACCGACTCCGCCATCATCTCTGCGGCGGACCGAATGGTGTCGCTTTGCGTCGCCCAGATCTTCTCGGTCACGCTGGCGAGGCCTGTCTTGAACTTTTCGAGGCTCATTTCACTCGCTCCAATCACTCAAGGTATGAGGCATGAGGCATGGGTGCGCTCTCCTAAAGGGACGCGCAGCAGCGCGTCCGCAACTTTCATGACGCGGCGCGGCCTCATGATTGAGCTTTCTTCCTGGTCGTCGTCGAGGACGACTGACGAGCGCGCGTCGGCGACCCGCTATCACCGATCGCCAGTTTTGCGGCGCCGAGGAGGTTCGCATCGGCTTGAAGCGTGCTGACCACGATGCCGACTTTCGGTGCGGAGAGCGGCTGCGCACGTTCGCTTACGGCTCGCTTCAGTTCTTCGAGAAACAGGTCGGCGGCGTTGCTCAGCCCTCCGGTGAGAACGACGACTTCGGGATCGAAAACACTGATCAGGTTTGCCACTCCGTAGCCCAGCAGGCGGCCGGCGGTTTTGAAGATCTCTTGTGCGCGCTTGTCTCCATGGCGCGCGGCATCGGCCGCTGCAGCGGTATCGCTCCCGAAGGCGCGGCCGACGGCAGGGCCGGCGGTCAGCGATTCGAGCGATCCGCAGCGGTCGGTCCATTCGTTGGTCGAATCGCTGACCACGAGCCATCCAGCGCATCCGGAAAGCTCGTGTGCGCCGCGGACGAGACCTCCGGCGCTGAGGATTCCCGCCCCGATTCCGGTGCCGACGATGAGGACGATCACGTCCGATTTGCCGCGTGCGGCGCCGTGCCACACCTCGCCGAGGACGGCGGCGTTGCGATCGCTCTCGACGTGAACGGGGAGACGAAGCCGCTGGCGCAGCCTCCGCGCGAGCGGGAAGGCGTCCCAGCCGGGGAGGTTCGGCGCCCAGACGGTGCCGTCGCGTCGCACCAGGCCCGGCACGGCGACACCGATTGCCATGGCTCCGCTGTCATCGGCAGCACGCGCCATCCGGACGATCTGGTCCAGAACCGATGTCGCTGAGGACGTATCGACCGGCTCGGCGAGGCGGCAGCGAAGACGGCCGCGCGCGTCGGCGAGCGCGACGGCGATCTTGGTTCCTCCGAGATCGACCGCGATCACGTGCTCCCCGCGCGCTGGCGTCGGCATCCGTCGCGAATGATAGAGCAGCGGCATGGCGACGCCACTCAGACCGGCACGCGCTTCTGCAATCCCAGCCACCAGCGAAAGCAGCGATGGCCGATGTCGACCGGGTCGCAGTACATCATCGGGCAGCCACCCACGATCGGCTCGATGCCGCTCTTCCGGCATTCGTTGATCGCTTCTTCGGAAACGCTGCCGGAGCCGAAGGAGCGGTGAAACCAGATGCGCCGGATGCCGCGCTCGACCGCATCGCGGACCACGTCGACCGAGGCATCCGGGTGGGTCACGACCATGACGGCATCGAGCGAGCCGACGATCGTTCCCAGGCGGGGGTAGCACGGCTGGCCGTCGATCTCGGAGGCGTTCGGATTCACCGGCACGACATCGTGTCCGGAGTCGCGCAGCCTCTTGAAGATCGCGTTCGCCGGCTGGCTTCCGGATCGCGAAACGCCGGCGACGGCGATCCGTTTCGAGGAGAGGAATTCGGCGACACTTTTCGGCAATTCGCGCATCGCGGCAGCTCCTGCGTCCGCCTAACACGGACCAGGCGACGATACTCTCATCGAGGCATGGTGCGCCGGGCGGCCGGGACCCCGTGAACGTGAGTTTCGACAGGAGGCCATGTGACGAGGGGGGGTCTCCTCTGCCACCGGGAGAGACCTCCGTCATCCTGAGAGGGCGTGCAGAAATCGAATTCACCACAGAGGCACAGAGAGCACAGAGACTATTCCTCTGCCTTTCTTTCTCGCTGCCTCTGTGTCCTCTGTGTCTCTGTGGTGAACGACAGGCTTGGTATCGCCACTTTCCCGATTTCTGCACGCCCTCTCAGGATCGCGGAAGGAGAGACTTCTGAGGCAAGGTTCGGTGGGAGAAGGAGGGAGACGTCGTATGTACAGACACATCCCCCCTCGGATGAAGAACGGGGAGGCCCAGTTACAATCCCAAACAATGCGAACGATCTCCGCGACGGGTAAGCCTTCATCGTGACCGGCTCGATCGAGCGCCACGACTCCGCCGGCGCGTACAAGTGGTGGGTCGTGGCGATGCTCTGGACGATCGTCTTCTTCAACTATGCCGACCGCCAGGCCCTCTCCGCGGTCATCCCGCTGATCCGCGGCGAGCTGCACCTCTCGCCGCACGAGGAGGGGATCATCGGCGCTGCCTTCGCGTGGGTGTACGGCCTCTGCTCACCGTTTGCCGGCCGCCTCGTCGATCGCATCCGCCGCCGCACGGCCATTCTCGGGGGCCTGCAGATCTGGAGCGTGATCTGCGCCGCGACCGCTTTCGCTCCCGGTTTCGGTTCGCTGGTGGCCTTCCGCGCGGCAGAGGGGCTCGGCGAGACGACGTACTTTCCGGGGTCGGTCTCGCTCATCAGCGACTATCACGACCAGCGCACCCGCTCACGCGCCCTCGGATTCCACCAGACCGGGGTCTACGCCGGAGTGGTCGGGGGGACGACCATCGCGGCGGTCATCGGCCAGCACTACGGCTGGCGCGTGCCGTTCGTCGTCTTCGGCGGAATGGGGATGTTGCTCGCGGTCGTGCTCTTCTTCGTTCTGAAAGAGCCGGCGCAGCGAGAGAAGAGGCGGCCGGCTGACGACTCCATGAGCCTCCTCGCCGTGGTGCGAGAGATCGTCGTCACCCCTTCGGCGATGTATCTGCTGCTCGCTTTCGTCTGCGCGAATGCCGTCGCCTCGGTGCTGCTCTTCTGGCTTCCGACGTACGTGCACGACCGCTTCCATCAGACGCTCGCATTTTCGGGTCTCTCCGCCAGTTTCTTCGCGCAATTCGGCAGCTTCGCCGGCGCGGTCATCGGCGGATACGGCGCTGACATCGCGAACCTCCGGACGCGCAGCGGGCGGATCTTCGTACAGGCGTTCGGCCTCCTCTGTGGAGTTCCGTTCGTCGCACTGGCCGGGCTGACACATTCACTCTCGATCGTCCTGGTGGCGTTCTTCGGCTGGGGCCTGTTCAAGGGAATGTACGAGGCGAGCATCTTCGCGTCGATGTTCGACGTGACGCGGCCGGCGATCCGCGGCAGCGTGGTCGGGCTGATGAACATGGCCGGATGGCTCTTCGGCGC
>JADGOA010000212.1 GCA_017883215.1 Thermoanaerobaculia bacterium
TTGAAGAAATTCGTCGTCCCCGGCAGCAGCCCCTGACGCTGGACGATCTCTTCGCCGAAATTCGTCGTCACGGCACCGACGCGGCTGGAGGCACTCAGATCGCGAATCTCGGCACGCGGAGCCGTGAAAGTCAGGTCGCCGGCACGCAGCGCGACATCGACATCGCCGAAGGAGCCGTGGATGTCGACATCGCCGTAGGAGGTCTCGAAGATCAGGGTCGTTCCGCGCGGCACCTCGATCGTCAAATCGAAGCTGGTGAACCGCTGTGCGCGCCATCCCTGCGCATTCACTCCGAACCGCCGCCGCACGACCGCCTCGTCCCGATTCACGTACACCTCGGCGGACGTGTCATCGACGATCTTCTGCTCGCGTTCCGGCCAGTCGTCGTAGCCGCGCCGCGCCGTCCCGGTCACGCGGATCGCTTCCGACTCGCCGTTGCGGACCTTCAGCGATCCCGCGGGGATGGCGATCACGACGCGGCGAACGCCCCCGCCCGGAGCCTCGGACTGAAACTGGTGCGCGACCTGCCGCTCTGCGAATGCGGTCGTGGCGAGCAGCAGCAGGGCAGTGGTCGCGAAGATAGAACGCATGGAAAGCCTCCAGTTCTTGAACGCCACAGCGGCGGAAAGGTTCTGCATACAAAAAGGCCGGCGTACGCCGGCCGAGTGTCATCCTGAGCCGGCAGAGCCGCAGAGCGGCGTAGCGCGGCGAAGGATTCCACGCAATGTTACCGCGTGATCACCTTTGCAGCGCCCCCTCATCCGGCCTTCGGCCACCTTCTCCCCCGCTGCCGCGGGGGAGAAGGATCTCGGTGGGAGGGCCTGGCGCCTCATTTCACCCAGGTGTCGAACCGCTTGGCGAGAATCTCCCCTTGCTCCTGTTTGATGAGCGGCTTGATCGTGGCGATGCGGCTGGCGGGACTCGGGTGCGTGGCCGTCAGCGTCTTCATGGCCGAGGTGCCTTCGAGCTTCTCGAGATTCTCGAGGAAGCGGATGTACTCGCCTGGACGGTAGCCGGCGGCCTCGGTCAGCTCGACGGCAATGCTGTCGGACTCGTCCTCGTCGCGGCGGCTGAGGCCTGTGGTGAACAGCTTGTTGTAGGCGATCTCCCCGATTTTGCGGCCCATGTCGTCGTTCAGCCACTGCCCGCCGCTGGCAGTCGACTGCGCCAGGTCGACGCCTGCGGAGAGGACGTTCCCGCGCTTCACTTCCTTGAGAATGTGCTTCTGCGTGACGTGACCGATCTCGTGCGCGAGCACTGCCGCGAGCTCGGCCTCGTTCTGCATCTCCGCCAGGGCGCCACTGGTGACGAAGATGAATCCCCCGGGCGTCGAGAAGGCGTTGACGATCGGCGTCTTGATGACGGCGAAGTGCCACTCCAGCGTCGGACGGGCGCTGTACGCTGCCAGGGTGTTTCCGACGAGCGTCACGTATTTCTGCTCTTTTTCGTTCGTCGCCAGCGGATAGGTGGCGAGGATGCGCGCGGCCACGACGCGGCCGATGTCCGCCTCTTCGCCTTCGGTGAAGTCGCGCGTCGCTTCATGCGCGACTCTGGCGGTCTTGGCGATCTTCGAAGGGTCGAGCTTCTTCAGAAGATCGCCGAACTGAGCGAAGGCGCTGCCGGCCACCATCGTCAAAGCGAGTGCCAGTGCCGTTCTGCGCATCACGGACGCTCCTTCCCGACTTTTCCATCTTTCTGAAATTCCTGCAGCGACTGATCGAGACCGGCCTTCCAGGTGGCGTCACGTTTCTCGAGCGCGGCCACCGCCTCGTAATCGCCGCCGTCCTTGAGCTTCATGCCACTGTTGCCGACCCCGCGGCCGCCCGCGGTTGCCGAGACGCCGCTCGAGGACTGCCCGAAGAGATCTCCGGAGAGGCGGGAGATTGTCGACGAGGCTCCCTTCTTCGGCCGCACGGCGAAGTTCGAGGCGTCGGCGTTGCTCGCGCTCAGCGATGTACGGGTGAGCGTGTAAGTCGTCGGTCCGGACGCTACTTTCATGGTCTTTCTTCCGCTCGGATCGATGCCCAGAAGCGCCGGAACGATGGTCCTCTCCTCGCCACCCTTGTACGAAGCGACCTCGACGTCTCCGCCCGTCTGGCGCACCCAGGTCTGGCCTTTCGAGGCGAGAAAGATGACCGGCGCAGCGCCGCCGCTCGCTTTCCATTCGCCGCGCGAGCCGCTGGTGCTCGTCAGAAGCGTAATGGAAGCGATGCCCTTGCCGCCCTTCGTTACTGTCCACTTCGACTCCGTTCCCGAGCCCGCTGCCGCCGTGACCACCACCGCCGCGGCGAGTAATGCGATCGTCATTCGCTTCATGTTTTCACCTGAAAGATTCTGACGGCTTTCTCTTTCCCCTTCACTTTCACTTCGTCGAGGTAAACCAGCTCGAAGCCATCGCCAATTCTCTCTTTCGTGAATTCGCTGATGATGATCTCGGTCACGTAATCCTTGTTTTTTCCTTCCAGGCGCGAGGCCAGGTTGACCGCGTCGCCGATGACCGTGTAGCCGAAGACCTTCTCGGCGCCGATGTTTCCGACCACAGCCTCGCCGGTGTTGACGCCGACACCGATGCGCAGCTCCGGTTTCCCCTCGCTTAGCCAGCGCTCGCGGAGGATGGCGGTCTCGCGCACCATCTCGATCGCACAGGCGACCGCATGCGTGGCGTGGTCCGGATCCGCGGCCGGCGCGTTCCAGAATCCCATCACCGCGTCTCCGATGAACTTGTCGAGCGTTCCGCCGTGGTCGAGGAGGATCTCGACCATCCGGGTGAGGTACTCGTTCAGCATCTCCACGACCTGCTCCGGCTGCGAAGCCTCGGAGATCGTGGTGAAGCCGCGGATGTCCGAGAAGAGGATCGTCATCTCGCGCCGCTCCCCGCCCAGGTGCACGCGCTCGGGGTGGCTGAGGATGTGATCGAGGATCTGCGGCGACACGTAGCGGCCGAACGTGGTGCGGAGCATTGCCGTCTGCTCCTGTTCGGCGATGAACTTCTTCACCGTGATGGTGACGTAGGTGAGCGCGAGCGACGAGGCCGCGGCGACGTTGGGGACGATGACGCCGTGCGAGGCGGCCGCATATCCGATGGCCAGCGCGACAGAGATGAACACGACCGCCAGCGCGCCGGCGCCAAGCTGCGATCGGATCGGGTAGAGCAGCGCGCCGGCGACGGCGGCGAGGACGAGGATCAGCGGGAGTACCAGGCCGCGCGGCGCTTCACGCGCGAAGTCGCGGTTGATGAGATTGTCCACGGCGTTCGCGTGCAGCTCCAGTCCCGGGGCCACCGGGGAGAGGGGATTGGGACGGAGGTCGAGCATCCCCGCGGCGGTGTAGCCGATGAGGACGATCTTCCCGCGAAAGCGCTGCTCGAATTGCGGCAGCCTGGCAGCCTGGTCGCCGAGCGATGCCGCGAACTCGGGATCGTCGTGCGCCATCGCTGCGATCACGAGCTGGTGGATGTCGGCGTGCGCGTAGCTGATCATCCCCGAATCGTATTTGCCGCTTTTCGGATCGCCGGGCCTGGAGGGTCGCGCTTTCGAGCCATTCCAGCGGATGATCATCTCGCCGCGCGAATTGACCGGGACGCGCATCGCTCCGAACGTGAAGCTGCCGGCGGTGCGATGAGCCTCTCGCGGGAGATTCTGCGCGATGCGGGCGACCTCGAAGGCGAGGCTCGGGACGGCTGCGCCGGCGGTGACGGAATCGGCGGACGGATACGAGTGGACGCTCGCCGAGCGCGGTGAGCTGGCCAGGCGGATCGTGCCGATTCCGGTGGTGTTGCGGAATTGGGCGACCGGGGTCGTGACGGTGAACGCTCCAGATCTGGCGCCCTCGACGCGCCAGAGCTTCGGCGCGAACTCGGACGAGAGGCTGGCGGCGCTGCCGCGCGCGGGTTGCGTGTCGGCGGCGAGCACCGTCGGCATCGTTCCCAGGGCAGCCGCGAGCTCGCGATCGGCGTCCGGGTGCGCGGAGTCGTCTTCAGCGAAGAGGATGTCGAACGCGGCGACGGAAGCGCCGGCGCGGCGAAGCTCGTCGATGACTTTCGCGTACAGCGAGCGCGGATACGGGGGGCGGCCCCAGTTGAGCTGCGAGAGGATGGACATGCTCTCGTCGCTGACGGTGACGAGGACGATGCGCGGATCGGGCGGGCGCTTCGCGGCAATGGATCGGCTGAAGGCGTCGCCCAAGAGCCATTCGCTGCCGAAGAGCGTCGGATCGAGGAGGGCCACCACCATGACGATGGCCGCGCAGATCGCGCCGGCGAGGGCGCCGCGGAAGAAGGAGCGGGTCACGGGAGCGATTGTAGCGACTGAAAGAGTGCTGAGTGCTGAGGACACCGGGTCACCAGGTCGCCATGGGAACTCGGCGACCTGGTGACCCGCACTGACACACGGACCAGATTGCAGGGTGAGGCGAGGCGCGCACAAAAAAGCAGAGGGACCCGCTGCCGGGCCCCTCTGTACGACTCCCCAAAAATATGGTGCTTATTTCTTCTTGGCGGTCTTCTTGGTCGCCTTCTTCGCGGGCTTAGCTGCCTTCTTCGTGGCCATTAGTGCTCACCACCTTTCATGCCGTACGGGACCTCCCGGTCGCGCATTCTTGGCATAACACGCCGGAGCGTTCCGGCAATCTTGAACTGAATTGGGGGGTGGGTTGTTTCGGAGAGACGAGTGCTGACGACCTTCAACAGGGACTGGGACGTTCTTCCAGTTTCTGGCGTCATCATTTGTTGTCGTAAATATGCGATCTTTAAACGATATTGTCAAGCAATTGTTTATCCAAATGAAAATCCGGAGCCGGTGTTCCACGATCGTTCCACAAAACGATGACGCTGATGTGCAACGGAAATTGTGCGGTGGCGGAGTTGCTCAGTTGGTGCGCGGCGAGTGCGCAGCTGAACGGCTACCAAGTCAGCAACGGCACGCCGCGCGATACACATCGCGCGTGAGCGACGCGCAGCGCTCCCACGTGAATGCGCGCGCCCGCTCCACTCCGCGCGACGCCAGCGCAGCGCGCAGCGCGCCATCTGCGGCGATGCGATCGATGGCCGCAGCCATGGCCTCGAGGTCCAGAGCATCGGCGTGCAGCGCGGCATCGGCCGTCACTTCCATCAGCGCCGGCGCGATCGAAGTGACCACGGCCGTTCCACAGGCCATCGCTTCCAGCGCCGGCAGGCCGAACCCCTCGTCGAGGCTCGGCATCAGCAGCGCCATGGCGCCGCGGTAGAGCGCGGGCAGCTCCTCGTCGGCGACGAATCCCATCGCGGTGACGCCGGGCCGGCCGCCGAATCGTGCGAACGAGCCGCCGGCCAGCAGAAGCTCCACCGAACCTGCGGCGCGGGACCGGCTGAAAGCCTCCACGAGGCGTTCGAGATTCTTGTGCGGCTTGTCGTTTCCCACGAACAGCAGGTAAGGCCGCTCGCGCACCAGGCGCGTTCCAGCTGGAGTGAAGCGCCGCTCCACCCCGTTCGGCGTGACGGTGATCTTTCCTTCGTCGCAGCCGAAGCGTCCGACGATGTCGCACTTGACCGCCTCCGTCACGGTGAGGATGCGGGCGCTTTTTCGTACCGCGCGCCCGAGCATGGTCCGCGCATAGAGCGGGGCGGCGGGATTGGCGTGCTTCTTCCGCAGGTGAATGATGTCGTGGATCGTCACTACCACCGGCGTCGACGTGAACGGCACGACGTAGTGCGGGGCGTGCAGCACGTCGGCCCGCAGGCGGTTCGCTGCCGCGCCGACGCGGAAGAGCTCCGAGATCGAGTAGTGCGGCGCGTCCACTGCCACATGCTCGAGCTCCGCAGGGATGAGCGCGCGAGCGGAAGCGGGGGCGAGAACGACGTACTCGTCGCGATCGCGCAGCGCCACCAGACCGCCGAGAAGCCCACGAATGTATGTGCCGATGCCGTAGTCGCCGATCTTGCGCGCCTCGATCGCGACCCTCACCGCGCCACCTCCGCCAGCAGGTTCTGCATGATCCGGGCGCTTCCGTCCCATCGGTAGAGGTGTGCGCGTTCCGGCCCGCGCGCGCGCAGCTCGCTGCGCAGCGCCGCGTTTGCGAGAAGATTCGCCAGGGCGTCGCGCAACGCGTCGCGGTCGGCCGGAGCGACCAGCACCGCTGCATCGGCCGCGTACTCCGGAATGGCGCCCGTGCGCGTGGCGATCACCGGCGCTCCGCAGGCCATCGCCTCCAGCGGCGGTATCCCGAATCCTTCGTAGTGCGACGGATAGACGAATGCCAGAGCGTTCCGATAGAGCTCGCGCAGCCGCTCCCGGCTGACGAATCCCGTGACTTCGATCCCCTCGCCGCCGCGCCGGACGCCGCCCCATCCGGCGTCGCCACACAGAACGAGCCGGGGCCGCGGCGGAGGAAGGGCGTTCCACGCGAACAGCAGGTCCTCGATGCCTTTGCGCGGTTCGAGAGTGCCGACATGGAGAATGTAGGGGTCGGGGGTCGGGGGTCGGGGACCGGAGGCGAGACTCTCCGTTCGTGCCTCCGACCCTCGACCCCCGAC
>JADGOA010000213.1 GCA_017883215.1 Thermoanaerobaculia bacterium
CCCCGCCGCCGCTGGAGGATTTTGCCATGCCCCGCTCTGAAGCCGCCATCGCCAACTTCCACTCCTTCCTCCAGGACCAGGGCCTCAAGCTCACCTCCGAGCGCGCCGCCCTCCTCCGCGAGATCTTCGCCACCCACTACCACTTCGAGGCCGACGAGCTCCTCTTCAAGATGAAGCAGAAGAGCGTCAAGATCTCCCGCGCCACCGTCTACCGCACCCTCGAGCTGCTGGTGAAGTCGGGCCTGGTCCGCCGCGTCCACCTCGGCGAAGACCACTACCACTACGAGCACGTCAGCGGCGACTCCCATCACGACCATCTCGTCTGCACCACCTGCGGCGGTGTCATCGAGTTCCTCGACGCGGAGCTCGAGCAGCGGGCGCTGGAAGTCTGCGAGAGGCGCAAGTTCCGGCCCACCTTTCACAACCTCCAGATCCTCGGCATCTGCGATTCCTGCAGGCGCAAGGGGGAGGAGCCCGAGGCACCCGACCGGGTCAAGATGATCACGGCGATGAGGCTGCGGAAATGAGGCCGCCCGCACTCCCGGCGGAGCGGGAAGGGTCCTCATGCTGAACGCTCTCATCATCGTCTTTCGCGAAGGCTTCGAGGCCTTCCTCACGGTGGCGATCATCTTCGCGTTTCTCCGCAAGACCAGCCGCGACTGGCTGCGGCCCGCCGTCTACTGGGGCATCGTCGTCTCCGTCGCCGCGAGCTTTGGCCTGGGATGGCTTCTGCGCTCGGTGAATCAGCCGAAGTGGGAAGGGATTCTCGGAATCGTGGCGGCGGTGCTCGTGGCCACGTTCGTCATCCACGTCTGGCGAACCTCCGCGACGCTGAAGAGCGAACTGGAATGCAACCTGGACGAGTACGCGTCGAAGACCTCGCGCTTTCTCGCCTTGGCCGGGGTCTTCGGCTTCACCGTCCTGATGGTGACGCGTGAAGGGATGGAGACCGCGCTGATGCTGATGCAGGTGCGCGATCCGCACTTCACCCTCGGCTGTGTTCTGGGCGTCGGCGCGGCTGCGGCGATGTCGTGGGCGTGGGCGCACTACGGGCATCGGATCAACCTGAAGCGCTTCTTCCAGGTCACCGGGCTGTTTCTTCTGATGTTCACCGTGCAGATCGTTTTCTACTCGATCCACGAATTTTCGGAGGCGGAGCTGCTGGGCCCGCGCAGCGAGGCCATTCACAGCGCCACGGAGCCGTTTTCGCCGGTGGGCGTCTACGGCCGCTGGTTCACCGTCGTCCTGGTGGGGATTTGTGCAGCCTGGCTGGCGGTGGCATCGCTGATCGACCGCAATCGACGTGTGGTGGCGGTCAAGAGCCGATGAGAATCGGTGCACGGTGCACGGTGCACGGAAGGTTCTCCTCCGAGCACTGAGCACCGAGCAGTGAGCACCGAGCAGTGAGCACCGAGCACCGAGGGACTCAGGCGGTGAGCGAGGAGAGTCGATCGATCAGCTGCTGCAGGCGGGCCAGCGTGCGCTGGCGTCCCAACGCCACGGCGACGTCGAAGATCGGCGGTGAAGCGCCGCGGCCGGTAAGGGCCAGCCGGAGCGGGTGAATGTATTTTCCGGCGCTCAGTCCCCTCGATTCCGCCAGCGCGCGCAGCGCCTTTTCGGTGGAGACGACATCGAACGGCTGCGCGGAGGCGAGCGCGGACTGCAGGTCGCGCATGCGCTCGGCCAGATCGTCGCCTTTGAGGTGCTTCTTCACCGCCTCGCTTTCGTACTCGAGCCCATCGTCGGCGACGAGGAACGGACGCATCACCTCGGCCAGATCCTTCAGCGTTCGCGCCCGTGACTTGTTCAGCTCGATCACGCCGCGGAGCGCGTCGAGCGCAGGCGCATCCGGCCCCAGGAACGGAGCCAGGACCGGATACAGCTCGTCTGCCGTCATCCGCATCATGTACTGGCCGTTCATCCACAGCAGCTTTTCGACATCGAACACGGCCGGGGCCTTGTTGACGTCCGAGAGGTCGAACGCCTCCGCTGCCTCGGCTCGCGAGATGATCTCGCGATCGCCGCCGGGCGCCCATCCCAGGAGCATCAGGAAGTTGAAGAGCGCCTCCGGGAGGATGCCGATGTCGCGATACTCCTCGGCCGAAGTCGCACCGGTGCGCTTGCTGAGGCGTTTCTTGTCGCTGCCGAGGATCAGCGGCAGGTGTGCGAAGGTCGGCACGTCGGCGCGGAAGGCGCGGAACAGCAGGATGTGCTTCGGCGTGTTGGAAAGATGATCGTCGCCGCGCGCGACGATGGTGACGTTCATCTCGATGTCGTCGACGACGACCGAGAGGTGGTACGTCGGATACCCGTCGGATCGCAGCAGGACGAAGTCGTCGATGAGATCCGCTTCGAAATGCACGTTGCCGCGGATCAGGTCGTGGAACTCGACCGGTCCCGGCTCGACCTTGAAACGGACGACATGCTGCATGTCTGCGCGCGCTTCGATCTCCGCATCGGAGAGAGCCCGGCACTTACCGGAGTAGCGATAGGCCTTGCCGGCGCGTTCGGCGGCGACGCGATCGGCCTCCAGCTCTTCCACCGTGCAGTAGCAGTGATAGGCCTTGCCGGCCGCCACCAGCTCTTCCGCCCGCTCGCGATACATCTCCAGTCGATCGCTCTGGTAGAGAGGGCCTTCGTCCCAACCGATACCGAGCCACTGGAGCGAATTGACGATCTGCTCGGCGTGATGCTGGCGGGAGCGTTCGACGTCGGTGTCTTCGATTCGCAGCAGCATCCGGCCGCCGTGGCGGCGCGCGTGGAGGAGGTTGAAAATCGCGGTGCGGGCGCCTCCGACGTGGAGAAAGCCGGTCGGCGAGGGGGCGAAGCGGAGTTTCATCGGTCGTGAGGCCATTCCGGGCGCAAGAGTCTAGCGCACTGCATGCCGCTACAATCGCCTGGTGAGGCAGCAGCGTGGATTCTCGCTGATCGAGGTGCTGGTGGCGATTCTGATTCTCGGGATCGTCATCACCACCTCGCTGGCCGTGTTCGTTGACCGGACGCGCCGGCTTCGTCAGGCCTCGGAGACGCTGCTCGCCTACCAATCGCTTTCCAACGAGATCGAGCTTCGTCGCCGTCTGACGTTCACCGAGCTCGACGGCGCACCGGTCGAGTTCATGAGCGACACCACGATCCTCGGTCCACTCGCGCCGTACACGACGACGGTGACGGTCACGGCGGTCTCCGCCGACGTGAAAAGCGTGGTGATGACGATTCGGTGGAACGGAGGAAAGCGCATCGCCAGGATGGGGATCGCGCGGGTCGACACGGGGGGGAGCAATCTGTGGTGAGAGGGTCGCAGCCGGCGCCGCTGCCGCACCGCGCCGAGCGCGGATTCACGCTCATGGAGGTGCTGGTCAGCCTCGCGCTGTTCGCGGTTTTCATCTACATGATCGCTCTTCTGACGATGGAAATGCGCGGATACGAGAAGCGCTTTCCCGTCGAATTCCTCTCGCATCCCCAGGCCGGCGCGGTGATCGCGCGTGTGCGGCGCGACGTGATGGACTCCACCGCCCCGTACTACCCGGCGTCATTCCAGACCTACACACAATCGCAGAAGACGCTCATCCTCTATTCGCTGCAGGAGAGCGGATTCGCGCAGACGATCGTCTGGGACTTCTCCAGACCCGGAGAGGTGCACCGGCTGGCGTACAGCGTCGGCGCGTTGTCGAGCGAATGGGTTGCGCGCGGCGTTCCGCAGTTCACTGTCACCGATTATCCAGTGACCGATCATCCCGATTCGGTTCGCATCAAAGCGACCGACAGCAAAGGAACTCTTGCCATCGATCAACTTCTCCAGCCGCGGCCGCACTGAGGAGCGCGGTTTCGTCCTCGCAGCAGCGCTGCTCCTGGCGGTGCTCTATTTCGCCCTGATGGAGCTGTTGCTGCTCGACGCGACCCGCGCGCTCCAGGACGCTCAGCGCTTCCGATCGCACCTCATCGCGGCGACGCTCGCCGAAGACGGCGCCGAGTTGGCGGCGGCGGGGATGGTCACAAAGAGCGGAGGCAGCGCCGACCGGGACGATGACGCCGGAAAGATCGCCGGCACCTACGTGCGCAGCGGCTGCTGCTCGTTCGAGCTGAAAGGAGACGCGACTGCGAAGGCCGTTCCGCCGGCAAGCGCCCACGTACGGCTGCAGGGTCGGATCGAAGGGAACACGATCACCATCGACTACGCGACACACTCGCAGTAGCGAGTCCTGAGTGCGGTACGGCATCGATGGGCTGGTGCGGATGAAAACTGCTGTTTGGATTGATGTTATCAATCATTCGCATACCCCTCCTTCGAGTTATTTACAGTGCGATCCTGATGCCACTTGGCCCCGGCGCCGCTTGCCACTAGAATCGCGACGCTTCGACAGAGAGAGTGAGCGAGATGGCTGGAAATCCACGGGAACACGTCAAAGGGAAGGGCTTCTGGGACGGCGGCTCGAACGGGCACTCGGTCAATTCACAGACGGCGGGCCGGCCGAGCGGCTTCCCTGGCCACCGGACTCCGAGCCGCGTCGGTGTCAAGACAGACATCGAGTTTCCGTCGACAGAGACGGACAACAAAGAAGCTGATCGGCAGTAGCGGCAGTACGCGGAGAGCCGCGATGACCCACGACGAATTCCTGAAAGCTGTGGCGAGCGAGTCCCTGACGGCGGAAGAGCGTCGGACGCTGCAGGAGCACGCGGAGAGTTGTTCGGAATGCACTGCCGAGGCGGAGATGCACGTCCCGCGCGGGTGGCGGTTCAATGCCTGGTGGCTGGCGATCGCGGCGGTCCTGTTTCTGGCGCTCTGGCTCTGGCGTGAGGCGGGCATCCGCGTGGCGCGGGAGCGGAACCGCTCCGATCGCGCCGAGATCGCCGAATTGACGAGTGAGAACGACACTCTCGCGCAGCAGAAAGCGAGACTCGTCGACGAGATGGTTTTGATGTCATCGCCGGGCGTGCAGTTGATCCCGTTGGGCGGTGGCCCGGGCGCGTCCGGGAAGCTGTATCTCGATCCGGCATCTCACCGCGCGGTCCTCGTCGCCCGAGGTCTGAAGGATAGTCGTGCGGCCGGCGATTACCGCGTCTGGCTTTACACCGCTGGCGCCACGGCGCCTCGCAGCGTCGCCAGTTTCGAAGCGGCCAATGGGCAAGCCACCGTCTCGATCGGCGAGGTCCCCGCGGATCTGAAGAGCGTCTCCGTCACGCTGGAGAGCGGCGGCACCGCCGCGCAGCCCACCTCGAGCGCGGTGCTTTCCGGCGAAGTGCGATAGCCCCGTAGCCGCTGCGCCGTGCCGAACTTTCGTGGGCGGGCGGCTTTATTTCGGAGACACGGATTCGGTCTCTCAATTCGCCACTCGCCACTCTTTGACTACTACAACCCGATGATGTTGTAGCCGCAATCGACGAACAGAATCTCGCCGGTGATGCCGGACGACATCGGGGAGAGGAGGAAGAGCGCGGCGTTGCCGACTTCTTCGAGCTCCACGTTGCGTCGCAGGGGGGCGCGGTCGGCGTGATGCTTGAGCATGTCGCTGAAACCCTTGATGCCACGCGCAGCGATCGTGTTGACCGGACCGGCCGAGATGGCGTTGACGCGGACGTTCTGCGGCCCCAGGTTCGCGGCGAGGTAGCGGACGGAAGCCTCCAGCGCTGCCTTGGCCACTCCCATGAGGTTGTAGCCTTCGACGACTTTCTCGGCGCCGTAATACGTCATGGCCAGCACCGATCCGCCGCCAGACTTCTGGAACAGCGGCAGCGCGGCGCGCGTGAGGCTCACGAGCGAATAGGCGGAGATGTCGTGCGCCGTCTTGAACCCTTCTCGCGAGGTCTTCACGAACTCGTTCTCCAGGTCCTCGCGCGGTGCGAACGCCACCGAGTGCACCAGTGAGTCGAGGCGGCCGAAGCTCTCGTCCACCGTGCGGAAGACGGAATCGACCTCAGCGTCGCTGGTGACGTCGCAGGGAAGAATCAGCGAATCCGGCAAAGTGGCCGCCAGCGATTCGACCGCTTCCTTCAACCGCTCGCCCTGGTAGGTGAACGCCAGCCGCATCCCTTCGCGCGACAGTGCCTGCGCGATCGCCCACGCGATCGAGCGCTTGTTCGCCACACCGAAGACGAGTCCGGTCTTTCCTTCGAGCAGCGCCATCGTCGACTCCTCCGTTCAGCCCCGGCATGAGGCATGAGGCATGGAGCATGAGCAGATCCACGCATGCCCCATGCCCCATGCCCCGTCCCGGCATGCGGTGCGACATGATCGCGGGCCGCGGCACGGCCGCGAATCATACCGAATCGCTCTCGCGCGCCATTGCATGAGGCCGAGGGCATGCTCAAGCGAGCATCGCTTCCGGCTGGTCCTGTTTCTCTCCGTCCCCCTGATCGCGCAAGAGCGCGCCTTCGGCAGCTTCTAATGACACGCGCCAAGCCTGTCATCCCGAGCTGCCGAAGCCGCGGAGCGGCGGAGGACAGCGAGGGATCCCCCGCACTCCCGGGGTGGCGG
>JADGOA010000214.1 GCA_017883215.1 Thermoanaerobaculia bacterium
AAGCCGCGGAGCGGCGGAGGACAGCGAGGGATCCCCCGCACTCCCGGGCTGGCGGGGGATTCCTCGCCGCGCTCCACCCCTCCGGGGTTCCGCCGGCTCGGAATGACAGTGTCACTTCCGCTCCAGCGGCCCCTGGCCGTTCGCCGGCTCGGGATGACACGCCACCTCGTGACCCAGTGACTCAGTGACTCAGTGACCCGTCGACGTCACCCGTCGACCGAATCACCAGTCACGCAAGACCTACTTCTTCGCCGCCGCATACCGCAGCACACGCACCTTCTCGATGGTGACGAGTCCGTCGTCGAGCATCTCGTCGAGAATCGGCAGAAGGCGATCGATGTGCTCCTCGCTGTCGACGACTTCGACGACCACCGGCATGTCGGCCGACAACTCCAGCAGGTGCGACGTGTGGATGATGCTGTTCGGACCGAAGCCGGCGACGCCGCGGAAGGCCGTGGCTCCGGCGAAACCCTCCTTGCGCAACCTCTGGAGAAGAGCGACTTCCAGCGGTTGATGCTGCCAGCGGTCGGACTCGCCGAAGAAGATCCGGACCATCATCTGTTCGCCCGTCAGGGTACGCATCGAATCCTCCTCATCGTCCGACGACCACTCGCGCCAGCGCCAGACCGGCCATGCCGGCGGCGAGACAGCCGAGGAGCGTCGCCGCGATGTTGGCGGCGCCGATCAGCCAGGCCCCCTCGCGGAAGTAGCTCATCGTTTCGTAGTTGAAGGTGGAGTACGTCGTGAATCCGCCCATGACGCCGGTGGTGAGCATCAGGCGAACGTCGGGCGGCAGCAACTCCGTCGCGCTGCCGACGTGCATGAGGAAGGCCACCAGGAAGGAGCCGATCACGTTCACGGCCAGCGTCCCGGCCGGAAAGGCCGGGCCGAAGGTCGCCGCGGCCCAGAGCGCCGTCAGGTATCGCGCTCCGGTGCCGGCCGCGCCGCCCAGGCAGATCAGGAGAAAACGCGTCATCGGGAGTTGCTCAGTTACTCAGTTGCTCAGTTACTCAGTTGCGCCGAACTGTCAACTGAGCAACTGAGTAACTGGGCAACTGAGTAACTCCGCTACACCATCCTCGCTGCTCTCACGTATCATCAGCGCAGACCGCTCATGATTCATTTCTATCACGTCACGAAAAAGTTCGATCGCTATTCGACCGCGCTTCATGACGTGACCTTCCACATCGAGAAGGGCGAGTTCATTTTCCTCACCGGTCCGAGCGGCGCAGGGAAATCGACACTCCTGAAGCTGATCCTGCGGCAGATGCGTCCGAGCGAGGGGCAGATCGTGGTCAACGGGCGCAATCTCAACGCCATGCGCCGCTCGCAGCTCCCCTACTTCCGCCGGGAAATCGGGATGGTCTTCCAGGATTTCAAGCTGATCGAGCGGATGACCGTTTTCGAGAACCTCTCCTTCATCCTCACCGTCCTGAACGTTCCGCCGAAAGAGCACAAGCGGAGGGCTTATCAGACACTCCGTGCCGTGAACCTTCACCACAAGCTCAACTCCTATCCGCTTCAGCTGTCGGGCGGCGAGCAGCAGCGCGTGGCCATTGCACGCGCGCTGATCAACGACCCGCTGGTGCTCATCGCCGACGAGCCGACCGGCAACCTCGACCCGGAGCTGGCGCAGGAGATCGTGCAAATCTTCGCCGAGGCCAATCTCCGCGGATCGACGGTGCTGCTGGCGACGCACGATCGCGATCTCGTCCAGGGGACCGGCCGGCGCAGCATCGTGCTCGAACACGGGCAGCTCACCGAGGAACGCCCGGCGACGCCTGCCCGTCCGCCTCGCGAAGGGGCCGTGTTCGGGATGAGGTGAAAGGCACGAGCCATGCCCCGCGACTTCATTCCCGGTCACCTCGAGCCGGAAACACCGGCCAACACCGTCTCGTACTTCGTGCGCGAGGCCATCCGCCGGATCTGGATCACGAAGCGGACGAGCTTCGTCTCCGTCGCCATGATCGCCATCTCGCTCTTCATCCTGGGCGGTTTCATGCTGCTGTCGGAAAATCTCGAGGCTGCCGTGACCCGCTGGCAGGGCAGGTCGCGAGTGAACGTTTTCCTCGATACCGATGCGACGCCCGACCAGATCCGCGCGGTCGACGCCTACCTCGGCTCTCACCCCGATCTCCGGGCCCGGCGCTTCATCACTCGCGAACAGGCGATGGCGCGATTCAAGAGCTATTTCGCGAATCTCTCCGGAGTCGTCGACCAGCTCGACGAGAACCCCTTCCCGCCGTCGTTCCAGATCGAGGTGACTCCGGCCATCGCGCAATCGCGCGCGTTCAAGGAGGAAATGAAGAGCCTGCGCGCGATGACCGCGATCGAGCAGGTGCAGTTCGACTGGGAATGGCTGACGCGCCTGCGGAGGATCATCGACGTGGTCAATGCCGTTGGGCTGACGGCGGGAGGGATCCTGGCCCTGGCAGCCGCGTTCACGATCGCGAACGTCATCCGCCTGACCATGCTGACATATCGGGAAGAGATCGAGATCATGCGCCTGGTCGGCGCCACCGAGCGGATCATCCGCGGCCCGTTCCTGATCGAAGGAATCCTGCAGGGGACCCTCGGCGGGATCCTCGCCGTCGGCCTCCTTTTCGGCGCGTTCGAGCTCGCGCGGCACGTGCTCGCCCCATCGAGCACGATGCTCTGGGGCTTCCTCTTCGTCTCCTTCCTGCCCCTGCAGAAGATCGCCGCGATCGTCGTCGGCGGCACCGTCGCCGGCTGGTTCGGGAGCTGGCTGTCCGTCCGGGAACGGGCGGCGGAAGACGCGTAAGGGGTGCGTTCCAGAGGTAGTGCGCACGGCGTCTCGTCACCCCCGCGGTCGCGCTGTGATCTACTTTTCCTCCTGATGACACAGCCCCGCTCATTCCTTCAGTTGCGGCGGGCCGTGCGCGTGCAGGGGCGGCGGGTGATCGCGCGGTTCCTCACGAAACCGAACCGCGGCGCGGTGCTGACGTTTCCAACGCACAGCGACGCCCGCCGCGCAGCCGCCAAGCTCCTGGTTCAGCTGCGGCTCAGCAAGTCCGACGAGGAGTGGGACGAACAGCTCATCTTCCGCGTCGACCTTCTGACCGCTTACAACGCCCTGGTCGAAGAAGTGGAGGAGAGCGATGAGGAGTAGCGCGGAAGGCACCGGGCCGCCAGGTCACCAGGTCGCCATGGTGACCCAGTGACCCGGCGACCCTCTGCTTTGCTAGCATCTGTCCAGCATGAACCTCGTCGAATGCGTTCCTAACATCTCCGAAGGCCGCAATCCGGACATCTACAACGCTGTCGCCGCTGCGGCGGCGTCGGTCAGTGGCGTGACGCTGCTCAACGTCGATCCGGGCGCCGACACCAATCGCACCGTGATCACGTTCGTCGGCGAGCCGGAGCCCGTGCTCGAGGCGGCATTCCGGCTCGTGGCGAAGGGCATCGAGCTGATCGACATGTCGGCGCATCGGGGGGCACATCCGCGCATCGGAGCGGTCGACGTCGTGCCGTTCGTCCCCGTCTCCGGCGTGACCATGGATGACTGCGCCGTCCTGGCCCGCCGCCTCGGCGAGCGAGTCGGCCACGATCTCCACGTGCCGGTCTACCTCTACGAATTCGCTGCATCGGCCCCGCACCGGCGCAACCTCGCCGATATCCGCGAGGGGGAGTACGAAGGCCTGGCCAGGAAGATCGTGCACATGGAGTGGAAGCCGGACTTCGGACCGGCGGAGTTCGTGGCCCGTTCCGGAGCGGTGGTGATCGGCGCGCGGAAGTTCCTCGTCGCCTACAACGTGAACCTCAACACACTCGACAAGCGGCTGGCCACGCGCGTGGCCTTCGACATCCGCGAGCGCGGGCGCATGAAGCGCGACCAGGAGGGGAATCCGGTCGTCGATGCCAAAGGCGAGCCGGTGTGGGAGCCCGGAATCCTCAAGTCGGTCAAGGCCGTCGGCTGGGTGATCCCCGAGTTCGGATGCGCGCAGGTGTCGATCAATCTCACCGATCTCGATATCACGCCGCTGCACGTGGCCTTCGACACGGCGGACGAGCGCGCTCGGGATCGCGGTCTGCGCGCCACCGGGTCCGAGATCGTTGGCCTTGTTCCGCGATCGGTCGTACTCGACGCGGGTCGGCATTACCTGGCCAGGATGGGCCGGCCCACCGGCGTGCCGGAATCGGCGCTGATACATACCGCCATCCGCAGCCTGGGCCTGTCGGAAGTGAAGCCCTTCGATCCGAAGGAGCGGATCATCGAGTACCGCCTCGGGACCGAGTCGAGGCTCGCCGCCCTGACGGTCCGCGGATTCGTCGACGAGCTTTCCAGCGACTCCCCTGCACCGGGTGGCGGCTCGGTCTCAGCCCTCGCGGCTTCCATGGGCGCCGCGCTGGCGTCGATGGTGGCGGTGCTCTCCCACGGCAGGAAAGGGTTCGAGGCCAGGCAGCCGGAGCTCGACCGCATCGCCGTCCGGGCTCAGCAGCTGAAAGATGAGCTGCTCTCCGCTGTCGATGCCGATACCGCGGCATTTGACAGCCTCCTCGATGCCATGCGGATGGCGAAGAGCACGCCCGAAGAGATGGCCGCCCGTGACGCCGCGCTCGCCGCAGCGACAGTGCAGGCGACGGAAGTGCCGTTAGGCGTCATGGAGAGGTGCCCGGAGGTCATCGATCTCTGTCGCGAGATCGGTCGTATCGGCCTGCAGGCCTCGCTCTCCGATGCAGGCGTCGGCGCCCAGATGGGCCGCGCCGCGGCGGCGGGCGCGTACCAGAACGTCTGCATCAACCTTGCGGGGCTGACGGACGCGTCGCGACGCGCCTCTCTGCTCGCCCGTGCCGATGCCGCCTGGACCAAAGCGCAGGAAGCACATCAGGCGGCGGAAGCGGAGATCCTGGTTCGACTTCGGAACAGCCTCTCGTAAGCGCCACCCCTACTTCTCGAACTCCCACGCCACCTTCTTCAACGACCGATCCACGCGCTCGATGAGCTGGTGGATGTCTTTCTTCGCGTGGGCGGCGGAGAAGAACGCCGCTTCCAGCTGCGAGGGAGGTAGGTAGACGCCTTCGGCCAGCATGAGGTGGAAGAAGCGGGCGAACTTCTCGCGGTTCGACCTGTTTGCCGATTCGAAGTCGACGACCGGCCCTTCCGTGAAGAAGAGCGTCCACATCGAGCCGACCCGATTGAACGTGATCGGCACACCGTGCTTCTCCGCGGCAGCGCGAACGCCTGCTTCGAACTCAGAGCTGCGCTCTTCGAGATCGGCATAGATCGAGGAGTTCTTCAGCACGCTCAACGTGGCCCGGCCGGCGGTCACTGCCACAGGATTTCCCGAAAGAGTGCCCGCCTGATACATCGGCCCGAGCGGAGAGACGAGCTTCATCAGCTCGCGGCTGGCCCCGTAGGCGCCGATGGGCATGCCGCCGCCGATCACCTTGCCGAGCGTGGTGATGTCCGGCCTGATTCCGTAGAGCGATTGCGCGCCGCCGTAGGCAACGCGGAATCCGGTCATGACTTCGTCCAGGATGAGCAGCGCGCCGAACTCGTCGCAGATCGCGCGGAGTCCCTCGAGAAACCCTTTCTGCGGCGGGACGCACCCCATGTTGCCGGCCACCGGCTCGACGATGATTGCGGCCACCTCGTCGCTCATCGCCGCGCGCACGGCCTCCAGGTCGTTGTACGGCACGCTGATGGTCAGCTCGGCGACCTGCTTCGGCACGCCGGCGGAGTCGGGAACGTTGAAGGTCGCTCCGCCCGAGCCGGCCTTCACGAGCAGCGAGTCGACGTGGCCGTGATAGCCGCCGTCGAACTTCATGATCTTGTCGCGTCCCGTCGCCGCGCGCGCCAGGCGCAGCGCGCTCATGGTCGCCTCGGTTCCGGAACTGACCAGGCGCACCATCTCGATCGACGGCACAGCGGCGACCACCATCTCAGCGAGCTCGACTTCACCGGCGGTCGGAGCGCCGAACGAGAACCCCTTCGTGGCAGCCTTCTTCACCGCCTCCACCACGTAACGGTGGCCGTGGCCGAGGATCATCGGCCCCCAGGAGCCGACACAGTCGATGTACTGGAGGTTGTCGACGTCGAAAATGCGCGATCCCTGGGCCTGTTCGATGAACAGAGGGGTCCCGCCGACGCCGCGGTAAGCGCGCACCGGAGAGTTCACTCCGCCGGGGATGAGTTCCTGTGCGCGCTGGAAAAGAGCATCCGATTGTTTACCCATGGCGCGCGGATTATAGAGGAGCGAAACAAGACCTCAGAACGAATCGCGAATGTGCGCGAGGTCCTGTGCCTCGGCGTGAATGGAATGGCGTCGCGCATCACCTGCATGTCGTTGCCGCCGGCGAATTTGAACGATCCTCCCGAGCGCCGCTCCTGCGTGTAGCGCGCGAGGACCGCGCCGCTCCTGGCATCGACGATCTCGACCGACAGTTTGGCCCCGGAAC